>JAQUYA010000041.1 GCA_028692055.1 Lachnospiraceae bacterium
AAATATTAAGCTTTACACCAAATCTTTTTCATATAGATTGTCGAAATTATCCTTTTTGATGATTTTAATATCATTTATATTATTTACAGGAACAACTGCATAATCACCTGCATAACCGGAAATATATCTTTCGCTTTCGTGTGTGGTAAATATTTTTATGGATTTTTGTAATTTCTTTGCATAAATACACGTTCCTCCGACTGTCACGCAAGCCTTTGCGTATTGCAGCAATTCTACCGATTTTCCTGTATTCTTGTCCTTCACTGTAGGTGTATAATCCATTTCCATATGGAATGCATCTTCTATTACTGCATATTTTTCTTCAAACTTCTTTTTCCCGATTTGAAATACCTCTCCCCGGGCTCCAATCATAATATAGCTGTTCTCTGAAACAACGACCTCTATATCTCCCTCCAGAGTACGGATTATAACCGATGTTCCCTTGGGTAACAGCTTTGAAAAATTTACAACTCCCAATATTGCTTCCCGCTCCCGGAAATGTTCCCAGGTGTTTTCCACAAATTGATAATCCTGCATATATACAATATCAAAGCTTTCAAAATATTCATCCATACAATTACTAAAATATGCTTCGCTGTGCAGCATAGGATACCTTTTTTCATATAACTTCAGACTGATAAATCCACCTGCTTTTTCAAAATGTCCGCCTCCGGAGCCAAAATCTCTGGTAAGATATTTGGCTAATTCGTTTGCTTGCACTTCCTTGCTGCAGCTCCGTATGGATATTTTATAGCCATCCGTTAATGTATTGTATACCACGCAACAGTTCACACCATCTACCTGAAGTAAGAAATCACTAATCAGTCCTAGAATATTAGGGTCGCAAGGCTGTGCTTTTACGATTGCATAATGATAATCCTCATTATAAATGCAGCGAAGCATCGCAACACCGGCTATTCCCAGTTCTTCCAGCGTAAGATTGGAATTACGGAATAATGTGATTTGGGATTTATTAATCTGTAAATCATCTCTCATATCCAGATCCAGCGGATTGTAAATTTCGGTAAATTGATTCGTGTCTGAATACAGACCGTAATAGAGTGCAGTCGCCAGATTTACATTTTCATTTATCGGAAAATTATGTTTTTTCAGATAGGACCAGATTAATGTAGAACAGCTTCCCAGATTGGAATTAATCACAGACAACATCACGTTATCTATTTCAATTTGATGATGGTCAAAAATAGCCACATTTTCCACATTGAATTTTGTCACATTTCCGGCACCATATTGGCAGTCTACTGTAATCAAAATTCCCTCCACCATCTGCTCCGAAACAGGATAATGTACAATCGGAATTTGTAATTCTTCAATCATTAATTTTAAATTCGGTTTTTGTATCTGAAATCTTCCACTATAAATCAGACACACTTCTCTCCGTTTACTTTTAAAATAAAGATACAAACCAAATCCGGATGCAATTGCATCAGCATCCGGATTATCGTGGCATTGTATCGTTATCTTATCAAAGCTTTCAATTTCATCTAATTGCATAACTGCACCCGTCTTTCACAGTTTCATCTCTTTCCTTATCTTAAACATACTTTTCTTCAAAAGCATCACGCGTCATAGGTCTGTCAAAATAATATCCCTGTATTAATCGTACCTGCATGCCTTCTAAGACTTTATACTGCTCCTTGGTTTCGATGCCTTCCACGCAAATACTGACGCCAATACTCCCTGCCAGCTCTGATATCATCTTAATAAAAGATTGCGAATAGGTATCATCCGCCAAATCCATAACAAAGCTTTGGTCTACCTTAATCACATTAATCGGTATCTCCCGAATGTGATTGAGAGAAGAATACCCCGTTCCGAAATCATCCAGTGCAATTCTGACACCCAGTTTTTTAATACTTCCAAGAATTTCCTTCATTCTCTCCATATCATTAATCGCAAGGCTCTCCGTTACCTCCAGAGTAAGATTTTTAGGCATAATACCTGTTTTTTCAATGGTATCTGCTATGATTTCAACGATATCCGGCTGCAATAGCTGAACAACCGACAAGTTGACGTTTACCTTATAATTCGCATGTCCATTATCATTCCACTTTTTGCAGGTTTCACAAGCTTCCTGTAACACATAATTTCCAATTGGATTAATCAGTCCCAGATACTCCGCAAGTGGAATAAAATCCGATGGTGAAATAAATCCAAGCTCCGCACTATTCCAGCGAATGAGTGCTTCTGCTCCGGTGCAAGGTAGACCAGCTTTTTGAATATCAATGATGGGCTGATAGTAAACCTCAAATTCCTTATATCCGTCAACCGTTGCATCACGCATATTCTTTTCCATATCCAGTCTTTTATTAGACGAAGAACCAATATTGTCTGAATAATATGCTACTCTGTTTTTTCCACTCTTTTTCGCTTCATACATCGCGATATCCGCTTTTTTTATAAGGTTTTGAACACTATCTCCATCCTCAGGAAACAGTACAACGCCCATACTCATGGTGCAATAGTAATCCGCATCTTTTAAAAACCACGTTTTATTGAAAACCTCTTTTATTTCATCCAGAATAAGCTTAAAACGTGGATAACTGTCGGGAGGCACTACGATTACAAATTCATCCCCACCCATACGGTAACAGGTATTCTGTATTCCCTGAATTTTCTGTAAACTATGAGAGATTGCTTTCAATAGCACATCCCCATATTGATGTCCTAAGCCATCATTTATATGTTTAAAATCATCTAAATCCAGATAAAGAATAGCTCCTTGTGCATTCATTGTCTTTGCATTATCAACATGCCATGCCAGATCTCTCTCACAGCACATTCGATTATAAAGACCTGTGAGGAAATCAGTATATGCCTGCTGTTCAATCTTTCGTTGGTAAATCTTTTTATCTGTAATATCATAAACCGCACATAATGCAACCTGTCTTCCATCTACCCAGTTAATATAGGTATAATGTAAATCATACCAACGATTACTTACAATATGATTAATTTCAAAGGTAGCACTTTTATTTCCAACTGGTTGTCCTTTTTCAAATAATTCATCCAGTGTTCCATTCTTATACTCCTTTTCAAAGTTGCTTTTTAACATTTTATTTACAAACAATACTTTTTTCGTTTCAATATCTTTTACATAAATAGCGCTTCCTACATTATCCAAAATCGCTTCCAGCGATGCATAGGAACTCACTAAAGAATTCTTTTGAATTCTACGCACTAATACACTCTGTAAAATTTTTGAGGCACTATTTGCAAACTTTATTTCATCTATCAGCCATAACCGGTCATTTGAACATTCGTTGAAGCAAACATACATACTAATACAATTATTAACAAAAATCGGAATGATAATCGTTGCTTTTACAAAAGCGCACTCCATGGATTCCTTTTCTTCTATAGAAACCCGGGTCTCCGAAGATATCGCCATCGGTTTATTGTAATGTAGAATCGGAAGCCGTTTGATATTTCGTACCTGATCAAAAATAGAGACAAAGCCCTGCTTGTACCACTCAGCCATAACATCCATCGTTGTTTCATCTTTATGTAAACGGAATACCTGTGCACTACTGACATCTAAATAAGTGCCTGCTATCTTAAGTGTTTCCTGCATAACCACTTCAACAGCTTCATCATTCTCCAACATCTGCACAATATTTGTGACTGCTTCCGTTCTTTTTAGCGAAAGTGTCATTTCTTCCTGCGATGACTTACTACGTCTGCTCTCTGCCTCTGCTTTCGCTATTTTATACTTTGCTTCTAATATCTCTGCTGTACCGGTTCTTAATAAATCCAGTGCCTGATAGAATCTCTTAGTTGTTGTTTTTGTTGCAATATCTGTAATACAATCCTGTTCATATCCACTGCTTTCACAATCTTCTATAATAGCACAAACAAGCCAGTTCAATATCGGTTTATTCTCAATCTTTATTGATATCGCCGCTATCTTGAGATTGGGATATATCGTATCCTCAACAATTTGTTCCTCTAATACACTCGTTGCAATTCTTGTATATATTGAATTTAACTTTTCGACTGAAATGAGATTTTTAACCTTTTGAACATCTTCCAAATTCCCCATCATGTCGGTAACCCATTGTCCCTTATCATCTGTACAGACAATAAATATATCGGAAATTGTGCAGAACTTCTCCTGCATTTTTTGTATTAATTTTCCGTCTATAATCTGTGCATAGAAATCTGTCGTATCCTGCAATGGAACCTGTAATATTTTCTGCACTGATTGACCTCCATACCCTTACCTATTTATTTGTTATATTCTCTCCCCAGATATATACCAAATACTCTCTAATTTTACATGATATAGCGGTTTTATGCAATATGCAGTATTAGGATTTATTTTTCTTTTGCTTTTCTTTGTATTTAAAAAATGCTATTATATCAATGTGTAGAATGTATTCTTTTATTCCTCTTTATCCAATATGCATTCCGCCACACTACCATCACTACAATAGCAGGAGTCTATCAATATGAATATAAAAAAATTGACCACTTATTCCAGGACACATGAAAAAGTGCTTGAATCCCTCTTTTATTTTTTTACTTTTGCCGCAATTGCTGTTTTTGCTCTATTGCAGCCTTTTGGCGAGCCTCCAGACGAAATCAATCGCTATAAAGTAGCACAATATATTTGTATCCATGGAAAGCTTCCTGTCGGTGCTGATCCAGAGGTATTAATCGGAGGATATGGCGCTTCTTATGCCTTCCAGCCGATACTTTCTTATATTATTATGGGTTGGGTGATGCGGTTCTTTTTCCAGTTTACCTATAACTCTTATTTGCTAGCCTATAGTGCCCGTTTTGTAAATGTTATCATAGGTGTTTGCATGGCTTTTTTCGTTCGTAAGATTTCAAAAGAAGTCTTTGATAAACCCAGCATGCAATGGTTATTTTCCCTGCTGGTTGTATTTCTGCCGCAGAATCTTTTTCTGCATTCCTATGTAAACACAGATTCTATGGCAGCTCTGGCAACTGCAATTATCATCTACGCCTGCATCCGCGGCTGCAAAGATTGTTGGTCGACACGTACCTGTATCACACTTTCCCTTGGCATTATCCTGTGTGCGCTTTCCTATTACAACGCATACAGCATTATTCTATGCAGTATCCTGCTCTTTTTCTTTTGTTTTATCAAAAAAGAATCGCGTGGTAACGCAAAGGCACATTACAGTCTTCAATGGAAACCCCTTCTGCAAAAGGGCTTCTTTATTTCTGTTATTGTGCTCATTGGTATCGGCTGGTGGTTTATCCGTAATGCAGTTCTATACGATGGGGATTTTATCGGGATGACTGCCCGTATGAAATGTGCTGTTGAAACCAGTATTCCTTCTTACAGTCCAGACGTAAAGGAAACCCTCCAAAGTACCGGTCACTCCCTCGCCTATCTTTTCCGTGAAACACTGTTTTTGCACACACTGTATGAAAGTTTTATTGCGACCTTTGGAACTATGAATGTTTTTACTTATCCATTTATTTATACTGCCTATCGTGTTGTTTTTGTAGGTTGCTTATTATGCTTGTCGATTCCGGCAAAGCAAACCGGAACTACTTACTTAAAGAATTTTTCAAAGAGTACAAAAACCTTTTTTAATCTGCTAATGCTCCTTGATATGATTATCGTTGCTTCCTTATGTGTATGGTATTCCTACTCCTGGGATTACCAGCCGCAGGGACGTTATGTTCTCCCGCTTCTTATACCGCTTATGTATTTCTTAAGCATTGGAATAGCGAAGCTCGATGGCTTCCTGTGCCTGCATGTTGTAAATGGCAGAACTATTTCCTATATTATTCAGACTATCCTAATAACCTTTGTCATTCTGGCACTTGCTGCCACCATGCTTGGTGCCGTTATCCCTTATTACCAGTCCGTACCAAACTGGCTGAATGGGGCTATCGAAAGTCTGACCTGATGTTTACTGATAGAAATATCAAATTTAAAAAAAGCTATACGATTGCATAACCGGCTTCCGAAAGTAAGGTTAATGCTTTCGTATAGCTTTCTTTCTTGGTTAAGATATAGTCGGTATTATAGGTCGATATCGCGAAAATGCCGATTTGGTTTTCGGCTAATAATGTCGAAATCTTGGAAAGTATTCCTATCAGGGAAAAGTCAAGTACACCCTGTATGCGAAATGCTTTCCAGCCGTCATCTCGTTCCGTGGTATTATCAGGAACTTCCCCCGTCACACATACCAATGATTTTTCTTCCTCTGTTTTTCCAATAAAACAGAATTCACTCTCCAGATGTACCAGAGAATAATCTTCCACTTTACATACCGAAAAATATGCGTCAATTTTCTTAATTTCCATAATAATAGCCATGCCTTTCCCACAAATTGTGAAAATTTATTTTCACATTATTTTCCTCATCTGTCAAAAATCCCCCAGCAAAAAAACGCTACGTTTCCACTGGGGGCATATATCTGTTTATTTATCATCTACACTGTAGTTTGGTGCTTCTTTTGTAATATGAATATCATGTGGGTGACTTTCTTTCAAAGAAGCTGCTGAAATCTTAATAAATCTACCGCTCTGTTTCAGTTCTTCTACGGTAGGTGTTCCACAATATCCCATACCCGAACGAAGGCCTCCGATTAATTGGAATACCGTATCTTCTACCGTTCCTTTATAAGCCACACGTCCTTCCACACCCTCTGGAACTAACTTCTTAGCACCTTCCTGGAAATAACGATCCTTGCTGCCATTTTCCATAGCAGAAATAGACCCCATTCCTCTATAAACCTTATATTTTCTTCCCTGGAATAATTCAAAGGTTCCCGGGCTTTCATCACATCCTGCAAAAATACTGCCCATCATACATACGTTTCCACCGGCTGCAATTGCCTTTGTCATATCTCCGGAATACTTTATGCCACCATCTGCAATGATTGGAACACCATATTCCTTTGCGACATTGTAGCAATCCATAATCGCAGTAACCTGAGGTACACCGATACCGGCAACAATACGAGTCGTACAGATGGAACCAGGTCCGATACCAACTTTAACTGCATCTGCACCGGCTTCAATCAATGCTTTGGTAGCTTCCCCAGTAGCTACATTTCCTGCCACTACCTGAAGATCCGGATATGCTTCTTTTATCATACGTAAGCAGCGTAGCACATTCTCGGAATGTCCATGTGCACAATCCAATACAATCACATCTACCTTAGCATCTACCAGTGCAGCAACCCTGTCTAATACATTTGCAGTGATACCAACGCCTGCACCACAAAGTAATCTGCCTTGTTCGTCTTTTGCTGCCAGTGGATACTTGATTGTCTTCTCAATATCTTTGATTGTAATAAGTCCTACCAGATTAAATTTATCATCTACGATAGGTAACTTTTCTTTTCGTGCTTTTGCTAAAATCTGTTTTGCTTCTTCCAGTGTAATTCCTTCTCTTGCGGTAATTAATTCCTGTGAAGTCATGGATTCAGAAATTTTCTTGGAAAAATCTGTTTCAAATTTCAAGTCACGATTCGTAATAATACCAACCAGCTTTCTGCCTTCTGTAATTGGTACCCCTGAAATTCTAAATTTAGCCATTAATGCATCTGCATCTGCTAATGTATGTTCTGGAGTTAATGAAAATGGGTCCGTTATAACACCGTTTTCAGAACGTTTTACCTTATCAACCTCTTCTGCCTGCGCCTCTATAGTCATATTCTTATGAATAATTCCTATTCCGCCCTGTCTTGCCATTGCAATTGCCATACGATGTTCTGTTACCGTGTCCATTCCTGCGCTCATCATCGGAATGTTTAACTTGATTTTCTTGGTTAACCATGTTGTTAAATCAATTTGATTTGGAATTACCTGAGAATAATTCGGTACTAAAAGTACATCGTCAAAAGTAATGCCTTCGCCAATAATCTGACCCATCTTACCAATTCCTCCTATTTGTATTTTTTAAGAATGCCAAATAAAACGCACTCCTGGTTGCTTTATGAGATACTTGCTCTCACTCGTTGAAAGTTAGTTTAACAAACTTAAAAAACGTTGTCAATCACTTCTGCTTATGTGTTTCATAAGTGGTGTTTATATCATTCAAAAAACCGCCATTTTAGGCGGTTTTCAGAGTTTTATTTTTCACTATTTTATTTCGTTTTTTCAAATTCTTCGTATGGCTAGTCCAAAAACACTTTTCTGGGAGCAATACTCCTCACTACCTCAGCAAGCTTTGTATCCTCGGATAGATAGATTCTTTGTGTCCCATCATAAATTAAAACAAATCTCTTATCCGGTTGTTTCTTAATTCCAGAACTATAATCACTTTCTTTAAAACTTCTGTTCTTATAATCGTCCAAATGATAGGAATTTGCAGGTGCCAGCATCTCCATTCTTTCCATATCAAACGTAGCAACTTTTTTTCTTTTTGTCTTTGCCATGATTTTATCAATACTCAATTCTTTGTCTACATATAAGTATTCATATTCCACATCGGTATTCAGCCAAATAAGATATGTACCAACCCCCAACGCAACTGCCACTATAAAGAAAATCAGCCCACCGCCAGCCAATGCCAACAGTGCAACACTTGCAGTCAAGGCTATCATAAGTACTCTTGCCAGAGTTCCTTTCATTGTATTTTCTTTTTTCACTAATAACTCTACATAGTTTTCGCTCATGCTTCTTTCCACCTTTGTTTCAATTATCTATCATTTTTTTACTGCTATATATTCCGCTGCTTCTCTTCATAGTATAACATATTTTTGAAGTACAGTGAATATTAAATCACTATGCAAAAGCTGCAAGGTCAGGTTCGTCCTACTCCTGATAAATATAATCAATAAATTTCAATATATTTTCCGAATGCATTGTATTTTCCACGCAGGCTAATATTGGTTTCTGCACTGCATAGATTCCTGTTTTCTTCACCCAGCTGCTATCATCTACCTTAATGCCAACAGGTATTTCTTTTCCTTCTTCTGTCTTTGAATAGAAGATGCGTCCAGCCTCATCCAGCTTTTCAAATTGTGCCTCTGGCAAAATCGTCCGTATGTCACACAGGAAAGAATTGTAGGTATAATAATCCATAACATCCTCCGGTGCCATAATCATATCGATTAGCGCTAATTGCGCATTTGCTACCATTTTCTGTGACGATGCAACTGTCATTTGATCGGCAGAATCCACATTTATTTGATAAGAATTATCAAATACTACTTTTTCTTCCTTCGGGTCTATTCCGAGATATTCCCCGAATTTTTCTGCTTCCGTTTCCTCAATTGACTGCACTTCACTATTTACAATTGCTACCTGAAACACAGAATCCTGGTTCCCGGTAGTAATATCTTTTATAAAAAAAATAAGTAAGACTACCACCGCTATTGCTACCAGGGTATGTACCTTATAATAGTCCCAAAAGTAATTCCACTTCTCTTTCCAGGTCATTTCTGCTAATTTCTTTTGTTGTTCTCTGATTTCATCTGTTATCGCCACACCGAATACCTCATTCTTCTATAAAACACATCCTAAATCACACTGCGTTTCATTCTTTCTCAATAACTCTTCTATCATATCGTGTCTGTGTTTTGGTGTCAATAAAGGTAATCTGAAACATTTCTTATATTTTCGTAAAAAGATTCGATACAAACTGAGCTTTGTATCGAATCTTCTATATTTTCTATAGTAGTTCTTTCAATATCTGGTTTACCATCGCCGGGTCTACCTTCCCCTGCGTTGCTTTCATGGTTTGACCGACCAGTGCGCCGATTGCTTTCACCTTTCCATTATGGTAGTCTTCTACTGACTTTGGATTATTGGCGATAACTTCTTCGATGGTTTTGCGAAGTGCACCCTCATCATTCACGGTCTTTAGTCCCTTTTCCTCAACATATTTTTCTGGGTCAATATCTTTTTCAAACAGCTCGCCAAATACTTCTTTGGCAACGGTAGAGTTGATAACTTTGCTGTCTGTCAGTTTAATTAGCTTCACCAGATTCTCTGGGGAGAAGCAAATATCTTCTGGGTCCATATTCTTCTCTTTCAGTAAACGCATGGTTTCACCCATCAGCCAGTTCGAGGCTTTCTTTGGGTCACTTCCAAGTGCTACCGTCTCTTCAAAAAGATCTGCCATATGCTTTGTATTGGTTAATA
The DNA here is from genome assembly GCA_028692055.1 of Lachnospiraceae bacterium. Classification (GTDB taxonomy): domain Bacteria; phylum Bacillota; class Clostridia; order Lachnospirales; family Lachnospiraceae; genus SZUA-378. The sequence continues at coordinate 10,105 of JAQUYA010000041.1, forward strand.
TATCAATATCATAATCCGGTATTCCAAATTCTTCTTTATAACGAAGCATTTTTTCGGTTCGAAATTCCGGTTCTCTCGCTTTGATTTCATTGAGCCATGCATCGCTCACCACAATCGGTGCCAAGTCTGGGTCTGGGAAATAACGGTAATCCTGTGCATCTTCTTTGGAACGCATTGCATAGGAATATTCCTTGCTGTCGTCCCATCTTCTGGTTTCCTGTATTACCTTTTCCCCACTCTCCAGCAAATCTATCTGGCGAATACGTTCTCCTTCGATAGCTCTTGCAATTGCCTTAAAGGAATTCAGGTTCTTCATCTCTGTTCTGGTTCCAAATTCTGCTACACCCACTTCTCTTATAGAAAGGTTTACATCTGCTCTCATAGAGCCTTCCTGCAATTTACAGTCGGATGCGCCCAGATACTGAATAATCAGTCTTAGTTTTTCAAGGTAAGCAATTACTTCTTCAGCAGAACGCATATCCGGTTCCGATACGATTTCAATAAGAGGTACTCCTGAACGATTGTAATCAACCAGTGTACAGTCTTCCCAATCATCATGGATTAGTTTTCCAGCGTCTTCTTCCATGTGTATCTCATGGATACCAACGGACTTCTTACCCGCTTCTGTTTCGATTTCTACACTACCGTCATGGCAAATCGGTAAATACAGCTGGGAAATCTGATAGTTCTGTGGATTATCCGGATAAAAATAATTTTTACGGTCGAATTTACTGTATTGGGAAATCTGACAATTCGTTGCTAATCCGACGCTCATGGCATACTCCAGTACCTGTTTATTGAGTACCGGCAAAGAGCCCGGCATACCAGTACATACCGGACAGGTATGCGTATTCGGTGCACCACCAAATGCAGTAGAACAGCCGCAGAAAATTTTTGTTTTCGTAGCAAGCTCTACATGGACTTCAAGACCAATGACTGTTTCATATTCTTTGCTCATACTTATACCATGCCTCCTATTTCACAATTGTCTGAAATTTTCCACGTGCCTGCTCATAGGCATATGCTGTTTGTATCAGTTTCTTTTCCTCAAAGCAGTCGCCAATCAGTTGTAATCCGATTGGCAGTCCTTTGCTGTCTATCCCGCATGGCAGGCAAATGCCTGGAAGCCCCGCAAGGTTAACCGATATCGTATAAATATCACCCAGATACATCTGAATCGGGTCTACAAGACTTTCCCCAAGCTTTGGTGCTGTGGTCGGTGCCGCTGGTCCCAGAATCACATCATATTTTGCAAATGCCTCATCAAACGCTTTTTTAATCAAAGCCTTTACACGCAATGCTTTTAAATAATACGCATCATAATAGCCGGAGCTCAACACGAAAGACCCCAACATGATTCTTCTTTTTACCTCTGGTCCAAAACCTTCCGAACGTGTTTTTTTATACATATTGTGAAGCCCATCAAATTCTTTGGTCCGATAGCCATATTTAATTCCGTCAAACCGTTCCAGATTGGAGCTCGCTTCTGCAGATGCAATTGTATAATAAGCAGGAATCGCATAGTCCACCAGACTCAAATCAAACTCCTCCACAATTGCGCCCTTTTTCTTTAATTCCTCCGCTGCTGCAAGCACGGAGGTTTTTACCTCCTCGTCCAGTCCTTCTCCAAAATAGTCTCTTGGAATACCGATTCTCATACCCTTTACATCATTTACCAGAGCATCCGTAAATTTATTTCCAGCCTTTTTCGCCAGCTCACTTTCCCGGTCAACCGAAGTCGAATCCTTCCCATCATAGGATGCAATGATTTCCATAATCGTTGCACAGTCTGTCACATCTTTAGTCAACGGTCCTATCTGGTCAAGTGAGGAGCCATAGGCAATCAGACCATATCTTGACACAGTCCCATAAGTTGGTTTCATACCAACCACTCCGCAGAAAGATGCCGGCTGGCGAATAGAGCCACCAGTATCGGAACCAAGTGCAAGGAAGCATTCCCCCGCTGCTACTGCTGCCGCAGAGCCTCCTGAGGAACCACCCGGTACATGTTCTTCCTTCCATGGATTCTTTGTGACACCGAACGCAGAGGTTTCTGTCGTACTGCCCATTGCAAATTCATCCATGTTGGTTTTCCCGATGATTATCGCACCCGCTTTCTCGAGATTTTCGACTGCCTTCGCGGTATAGGTCGGAATAAAGTTCCCTAATATCTTGGAGCTGCAGGTCGTAAGCAAGCCTTTCGTACACATATTGTCCTTGATTGCGACCGGTACTCCTGCAAGTGGTCCCGTCAATTCTCCCGCATCAATTTGTTTCTGCACTTTTTCAGCAGTTGCCAGCGCACCCTCTTTATCAAGAGTCACATAGCAATGCAGTACACCTTCTCTTTTTTCTATCTGTTCAAATACTGCTTGTGTTGCTTCCAACACACTTATCTCTTTTGCCTTTATCTTCGCTGCAAGCTCTACAGCCGATAAACTCAATATGCTCATATTTAGCTCCCATCTGCAGTCTGTAACCGCTCACAAATCCAGAAAACGAATTGCTCTTACTCCACCGTTCTCGGTACCACAAAGCTTCCATCTTTTTCTTCCGGTGCATTTTTCAGAATATTCTCTCTATCATCACCGTTGGTAACTTCATCTGCACGAAATACGTTATTGACCGGAAACACATGCGACATTGGCTCTACTCCAGTTGTATCCAGTTCACTCAGCTGGTCTATATAGTCTAACATACTGCCCATATCCTTCTTCGCCTGCTCCCGTTCTTCTTCCGAAAGCTCCAGCTTCGCCAGAATACCCACATATTCAATTGTTTCATCACTAATTATATTCGCCATTTTACCCCTAACTGCATGCTTTGGCATGCCTTAAAATCAATAGTTGAATATGCTTTTCATTCAACATTACTCCTAACTGCATGCTTTGGCATGCCCTAAACACGAACTTTCATGTGTACCTCGCGTAATTGCATCTCTGATACCGTATTTGGTGCTCCACACATCAAGTCCTGTGCATTTCCATTCATTGGGAACGGAATGATTTCACGGATACTTTCTTCATTCTTTAACAGCATAATCATACGGTCCACGCCCGGTGCCATACCTGCATGTGGTGGTGCTCCATACTGAAATGCATTGTACAGTGCCCCGAATTTCTGCTGCAAATCTTCTTCCTCATAGCCTGCGATTTCGAAAGCCTTTACCATGATATCAAGGTTATGGTTACGAACCGCTCCTGAAGACAACTCTACTCCATTACATACAATATCATATTGATAAGCAAGAATGTCAAGTGGGTCCTTCTCATTTAATGCTTCTAACCCACCCTGCGGCATAGAGAAAGGATTGTGTGTAAAATTAATTTTCTTTTCTTCCTGGTCATATTCAAACATGGGAAAATCATTTACATAGCAGAAGCGATATGCTTTTTTCTCACACAAATCTAATTTCGTACCGAGCTCTGAACGGATTTGTCCTGCATATAATGCTGCACGTTCTTCCTTATCTGCAATAAAGAAAATCGTATCACCAGCTTTCAATCCCGCAATCTTAGCAATCTCACCTTTCATTTCATCTGGGATAAATTTATCAATTGGGCCCTTATAGCTCATATCCTCTGCCACTTCCAAATACCCAAGTCCACCCATACCAATGGAGGTTGCAAATTTTAACAATTTCTCATGAAATCCTTTTGACATCTCTGCCTGCACCTTAATAGCACGAACCGTCTTCCCTACAAATGGCTTGAAGGTACATCTCTGGAAGAAATCTGTAACATCCACGATGCGTAATGGGTTTCTCAAATCCGGTTTATCCGTACCAAACTCCAGCATTGCTTTCTTATAGCTGATGATTGGGTAAGGTGCCTGTGTCACCTCATATCCTTCCGGTGCGAATTTTTGAAAGGCAGCTGTCAGCACTTCTTCTCCTGCTTCAAATACATCTTCCTGTGTAGCAAAGCTCATTTCAAAATCCAATTGATAAAATTCTCCCGGTGAACGGTCTGCTCTGGCATCCTCATCCCGGAAACAAGGTGCTATTTGAAAGTATTTATCAAATCCAGATACCATCAATAATTGTTTGTATTGTTGTGGTGCCTGTGGCAATGCATAAAATTTACCTTTATATTTACGGGAAGGTACAATATAATCTCGCGCACCTTCCGGGGAGGATGCACAAAGAATCGGTGTCTGAATTTCCAAAAATCCCATTTCTACCATCTTTTGTCTTAAAAAAGTAATTACTTCCGAACGAAAAATCATATTATCCTTTACTTTTTTATTTCTAAGGTCCAGATAACGATATTTCAAACGTAAGTCTTCACGTATTTCCTTTGAGGTCATAACATCAAAAGGCAATGGTTTATACACTTTACCAAGCATCTCCACTGCATGCGCTTCTAGCTCAATCGTTCCGGTCGGAATCTTTGGATTATAAGTTTCCTCATCGCGGTGGTCTATCATTCCTTCCACTGCGATACAGTCCTCCTTACTAATCCCTTCTAAGAGAGTGGTATCACGCATGACCACCTGCATAACACCATACATATCTCTCAAATCAATGAAAGATACCCCACCGTGATCTCTGATATTTTCTACCCAGCCAGCTAATTTTAAGTTTACACCCACATCGCCTTCGCTCACTTTATCCAATGTTCTGTTTCGATACATGTTTTCTGTTTTCATTGTCTTCTCCAATCTGTGACCTTGGGTCACCCTATATTTTCAAGCTACTTACGATTGTCATGTTCTGCTAAGACATTTTTTTGGGTACAAAAAAAACACCCATAAGCATTTGAACAGCACAAATAAGATTTCTTTTGCCTGGAATCCTGATTTGCATTCTGTTGGACACTTATGCGCGCATTGTGAACAAGTTCGCATTAAAAAAGTCCCAGAACACTTTCGTATTCTGGGACGGGAATATTCATATTACCCGCGGTACCACCCGCATTGAAAGACTCCATTGTCTTTCCACTCTTTACACGTAACGTGTGCGACGTACTTACCTAGCAATATTTTGAATAAAATTTCATATCAAAGCTTTTCAAAATATATGGTTCAGTAAATCTGCTCCCGAGTGTTCCCTTTATCAGCTTCCACAAACAACGCTTTCAGTCGGTGACGTTGTATTCCTGTCGTTTTCCTTGATAAGAATCTCGTTCATTGCATTTACAAAATAGCGAATAAATCCGCATTGGAAAGGTAATTTCCTATTGCAAAAAATAATAGCATATGTTTCTTTTAATTGCAAGATTTTTTTTATATTCTTTTATTTTCCGTTTTCATATACTTGATTTTTACCTTTTCACTGCTTATTATGCACATTAAGCTATTTCTCTAATATACTCAACGCCCTCAATCGTGTACAGACTTTCCAATATCTCCTGATGATTCTTCTTTTGAACAAGGTCTATGGAAAAAACAAGTGTTCCTAACTCTTCCTTTAACGTTTTAACTTTACCCCGTTGAATGTCAAACATTTCATATCCATGGCTTTCTGCAAATTGCGATAATATGCGCAATGAAAACATGGTACTATATTCAAGATATATGTCCATACTTCTTGCATGCTGCTTAATATAGATATCAATTTTCTTTAAACCGACAAGAGAAAAAACAGAGAATGCACAGCCTATAATCGCGCCAGTATAGAATCCTACGCCTACCGCCAATCCTAATCCAGCAGCTACCCAAAGACCTGCTGCTGTCGTTAATCCTCTGATTTCATCTTTTCGCGTAACCATAATGGTACCCGCACCCAAAAATCCAATTCCACTTACTACCTGAGCTGCAAGGCGAGTCGGATCTGTCTCTGGAAATATAAGAGAAATATATTGATTTGTCAGCATAAATAAAGTGGAACCAAGAGCTACCAATACATAGGTCATAAATCCAGCAGGTCTGTTCCTAAGACCACGCTCCGTACCAAGTAATCCTCCCAGGAACAGAGAAAGTGCAAGTCGAAAAACAATAATAATCAGATTCATTTGTTGTGGCATCAAAAAATATTCGAATATTTCCAGAAAAAAATTCATATAAATAACCATACCTTTCTCTCAGTCTGCACTCTTGAGACGCAGGAACAAACAAACCATGGGAAGAATCGCCTTAGATATTCTCCTCATACTTTACTCGCATGACAAACTATGATGTGCAACTACTCTCCTATTTTTTCCTCTGAGCTTTGTTTGCCACCACGTATTTTATCATTAATTCGCAGAACAATACTACTCATGTCAACCTGCAACTCAATTTTGTCACTTTGCAGCTCTGGAATATCTGCAACTGTCAAAACAGTGCCCTCAAGCATTCCTTCCAAATCAACCGTTACCGTATCAATCATATCTGCCGGCAGAGATGCGTAAGGAATTTCAAGAAGCATTCTATCCAGAGAGCCCGCAACGATATCTGAATTCTTTAAAAGAATATGAATTATGCTATTTACCTTCTGATCCGTGCTGAGTGCCTGAAAGCTGATATGAATAATTTCATTTTTCAGAGCATTTTGTTCTCTTTCTTTGATTTGAACCGGAATGGTTTTTCCCTCAAGTTCCAATTGTAGCTTGCTGCCCTCCCGTTTAAATTGAATCAGTTTACGTGCAACCCTATCCTCCATTTGGATGGCAACCGGGTCCTGTAGGTTTCCCCCAAAAACAATTCCTGGTACAAGTCCTGCCCGTCTTAATTTCTTTGCCTTTTCCTCTGAGTTACGCTTTTGAACAGTAATAATATCCATATTCTTTTCCCTCCTGAATATAATAATATTTTTATGCTGAAATCTACACATTTTGTGTAAATTTAAGACCATTATTATTTTATGCCACCGTATCACTGCAATCGGCAGCAAAGGCATAAAATAAAAAGAAGGGCTTTTCATACAACACTAAATAGTGTAATACCAAAAGCCCTTCTCGAAAGACGGTTCTTTTTGTTAAATTTTAATTTATTATACCTTAATTTTGTGTGCCTGGGCGCACATTTAAATCAGTAGTGCTAAAGCTTTACTTTTGTACATTGTACCACAAATAAAGAGTATAGGCAAGCCAATTAAAGTGGGGCTTTTAAATACAAATAACTGCACCCTTGGGACGAGGTGTAGAAGATTTGTCCAGTAACTGAAATACCTTTATTAATTCGCTTCCCGGATTAGAAGTCTTCTTAATCTCAATTGGATTAAGTACTCCATCATGCTCTAATACAACATCTATCTCCTTCGCATCCTTATCACGATAATAATATAAATATGGTTCCTTTCCACAATTCATATACGTCTTCCTAATCTCTGCAACCACATAATTTTCTAAAATTGCTCCGCTCTCTAATGTTTCAAGAATGCCCAACCAGCTCTTTGCTTGCGTTTGGTTGATATCTGCATCTCTTGCAATCTCTGCAATATTTAACATTTGAGAGCATCTTGCTGCAACAGCTGTTATAAAACGATAGAATTTCAATGAGTCAATTGCTTCTGATAGCTCCTTTATATCACGTTCAATATAGGTATTAATATAGCTGCTGTAAAAGATTTGGCTATTACTATTTACTCCGCTTACAATGGCAGGCATAGATTCCCTGTAAATTCGTTCAAATATTTTTCTTGTATCTGCATCTTCCCTGCCTTCTTTTCTTTTTAATAAACTTTCTAAATCAATCACAAATGGTTCCATTGCGCAGCCACTTATTTCTGCTTGTGATAACGATGTCAACGAAAGCACTGCGACTCTCCCCGCCAGAGATTCTTGTACCCCTCGCATCAATTTAAATACCTGGGAACCTACAAGCTAAAATGCTCCCGCTTCATGTGTTTTGTCCACATACATTTTAATATATGTAAACAACTCTGGATCTGTCTTTGCAATATTCCTTTCGTTTAAATCATCTAAGGTTATGTATCCTCTATTCATTCCCTTCATTATTTTTTGAAGCATTGTGGTCTTTCCAACCTGTCTTGGACCAGTAACAAGAACCACCGGCTATTATTCACTATGGTTATATAATAGCCGGAAAAGTGTATGAGTCAATTTTTTAGCTACTAATATTTTAAACTTATTTTCTCCAAAAAATTTTATTATATACCTTTTTTCACTTCTAAAGAATGCAGCAATTCTTTTCTTATTTTTATATTCCATTGTTGCATAAATCAAACTGACAGAGTTTCCATGATGGATTGGCTTATAATTTTTCAACCTCATCCATCCATATGCGAACAGATGCATCAGATGGCATACGAAGGTCGCCACGTGGAGATACTGCTACACTGCCGACCTTTGGTCCATCTGGGAGGCAGGAACGTTTGAACTGTTGTGCAAAGTATCTGCGGTAAAAGGTCTTTAACCATTTTAATATAAATGCATCTTCATAAACTTCCTTAAAAGTCTGCTTTGCAATACGATAAATCTTGGCAGGCTCAAATCCACAGCGTAACATATAATACAGAAAGAAATCATGAAGCTCATAAGGACCTACAATATCCTCTGTCTTCTGTGCGATTTTTCCATCCTCAGGCGGTAACAGTTCCGGGCTTACCGGCGTGTCCAACACATCTAATAATACCGTATTCAGCTTTTCATTCTCGCAGGTATCCGCATAATACCGAACCAAATGTCTGACCAGTGTCTTTGGTACTCCGGCATTCACTCCGTACATAGACATATGGTCACCATTATAGGTTGCCCAGCCAAGTGCCAGTTCTGACATATCACCGGTTCCAATTACCAATCCGCCCTTTTTATTTGCAATATCCATCAATACCTGCGTACGTTCTCTTGCCTGTCCATTCTCGTAAGTTACATCATGCACTTCGCTATCCTGCCCAATATCCCGAAAATGCAGGGATACCGCCTCTCTGATATCCACTTCCTCCAGCGTAGCACCGAGTGTGTGCGTCAGCGTGCAGGCATTCTCATAGGTTCTGTCCGTTGTTCCAAAACAAGGCATCGTAACCGCTATAATATTCTTTCTGTCTAATCCCAACATATCAAAAGCACGTACGGTAACCAATAGTGCTAATGTGGAATCCAGCCCTCCCGAAATACCGATTACGGCTGTCTTGCAACCCGTATGTTCATAACGTTTTTTCAATCCATAGGACTGAATGGAAAGAATTTCCTCACAACGTTTTTCACGCGTTGCTTTATCCGCAGGCACAAATGGGGTTGCTCCAAAGGTTCTATCCAGTTTAATTTCTTTATTTTCTAACACAAACGGAATCACCAGATATTCTTTCTCATTTTCTGGCTGGAAGCTTGTCATTCGTCTTCTTTCATGGCGAATACGATGTATATCAAGGTCTGCATAAATCGTTTCATTTACAAATCGTCTGGCTTCCGCAAGAATTGTTCCGTTTTCCGCAATGATATTATGACCGCTGAAAACGATATCCTGAGTAGACTCTCCTTCTCCGGCACTCGCATACACATATCCCGCAACAAGGCGCGCGGAGGTTGCATTTACCAGCATCTCCCGATAAGAATCCTTCCCCACGGTTTCATTCGAAGCCGACAGATTAACGACTACCGTTGCCCCTGCCAGCGCATGGGAAGTACTCGGTGGATTTACTACCCAGAAATCTTCACAGATTTCACAGGCAACCGTAAGTCCATGAACCGCATCCGTTTCAAATAGAATATTGGAGCCGAACGGAATCTCTTCTCCTTCAAACAGACAGGTCGACGCCTCCTCATTTCCGGGTGTAAAATACCTGTATTCGTAAAATTCCGCATAATTTGGTATATTCATTTTCGGTATAAATGCCAGAATTTCTCCATTCTGTAAAACGGCTGCCACATTATAAAGCTTATTTTCTTTTTCCAGTGGAAGTCCCACAAAAACAAGTGCATCCATACCCACGGTATGATTGGCAATTACCAGAAGCTGTTCCCGTGTTTTTTGTAATAACAGTTCCTGCAAAAATAAGTCATTACAGGTATATCCTGTCAGACACAATTCTGGAAAAACAATAATCTGTGCACCATTCCTGACCGCTGTATCCATACTCTCGCATATTACTTTTGCATTGTAAACCGGCTCTGCTACTTTAATCTTTGGTGTAACCGCCGCTGCTTTTACAAATCCATGTTTCATGCCTAGCTCCCATCTGCGACCTTTGGTCGCGTACAAATAAGGGGGTGAAAGTTTTCTTTCACCTTAGCTCCCATCTGCGTTTTCTCCGCCTATACCTGCTTCCTATTTCTGCATGTACTACTTACTTTTCTTTACTATTTCTTTTAATTCTTCTACGGAAAAATTATAATTTGTATTGCAAAAATGACAGTTTACTTCTATGTCCTTATTATCATCAATCATATCCTGTATCTCTTTTTTCCCGATACTGATAATTGCTTTTTCCACTCGCTTTTTATCACAGTTGCAATAAAATCCTGTCGAAATCGTTTCTAATATCTCTACCTCCAGGCCTTCCAATACCATATTCAGCATTTCTTCTGGTGTATGCCCTGCATCTAAAATAGCAGTCACGGATTTAATATTCTTCAGATTTTCTTCCAGTTTTTCAATTACCTCTTCTTCTGCAAATGGCATTAGCTGAACAATAAATCCACCTGCCTGCTTTACGGTATTGTTCTTTTCCATTAGAACCCCAAGTCCAACTGCGGAAGGTACCTGTTCGGAATTTGCAAAGTAATAGGTCAAATCCTCAGCAATCTCCCCTGTCTGCAGCATAGTTTGTCCGGAATAAGGCTCTTTTAATCCCATATCCTTAATCACATTTAAGAAGCCCTGTCCCACTGCTCCACCTACATCTAATTTGCCAAGCGCATTTGGCGGAAGCATAACCTGAGGTTCCAGTACATAACCCTTCACCTGCGCTTTGGAATCAGCCGTTACCGTCACTCCACCGATTGGTCCATCTCCCTTTATCTGCAATGTCAAAATATCCTTATCACCCTTTAACATGCTTCCCATCATACCACCCGCAGTCAGCAAACGTCCCAACGCTGCGGTTGCAACCGGGCTCGTATTATGTCTCTGTCTTGCTTCCTCCACGGTATCCGTTGTTTTTGCTGCGAATGCTCTGATTTGTGCATTTGCCGCCGTTGCCCTTACTATATAATCTGCCACATCCATATCCTGCCTTTCTCTTACTACTTTTCACATTCGCGTGCAACAAAATAAATTCTTTCGCTGTCTTCTTCTGGTGCCTTAGTTGTAAAAGCATCCAATACCGTCACAAATTCCAGTCCTGACCGCTTTATTAATTCCTTTACACGTTCTATTTCATACGCTTTTTGATAATGTATTTCTTCATATTTACGATATAAATCCTGTTCTTCCTTAACAAAAAGCGTCAATTCATATTCATTTATCTGTTCTTCTTCCTCATAATAATTATCCCATATAAAGCTGCAGTCTTCCCGGTTTTCTGCTATCGTACATTCCCCTTCGATATCTCGGTATTTGTGAATGGTATTCATATCAAAAATAAACACCCCGCCCGGATCCAGATAATTATTCACCAGTTGAAAAACCTTTAATAAATCACTGTCTTCTATTATATAATTCATAGAATCACATACGCTGACCACTGCACGAACAGTTCCATACAGTTCAAATTCCCGCATATCCTGCAATAAATACAGAATATCCTGCCTTGATTTTGTCTTTTTCTCCAAAGCTATCTGAAGCATATCCTCTGCATTGTCAACGCCTATCATGTCATAGCCTTTGGAAGCCATTTCCTCTGTGAAACTGCCTGTACCACATCCCAGATCCAATACCAGTCCTTCGGATACTCCATAGGACTTCAACAGCTTATCCACATATTCTGCCCATTCTTTATATGGGATATTATCCATAAAAGTATCATACACCCTGGCAAAGCTCGTATACGTATCCATTTTGACCCCTCTCTGCAATCCCCTACCGTTCGATTCAGGTGTCGTAGGTTCGCGATTTACTCTGCTAACTTGCGTGCAATCAAAAATCCGACTGCAAATGTTACCACACCTGTCAAAACAGAAATTACATTGTATGCTGCCAAATCAGATAACATGATAATCGCAATTGGTGATGCAATAATCAGTCCAAGGATTGCACAGTATGCATAGTTTGGTGCTTTATCAAATACAAGTTCAATGAGCTTTGCAATCACCGCGATTCCGACCAGAATACCGATTCCGAATGGCATTAGTACTCCAACACCCTGCATAACTCCAGGCACATCAAAGGAAAGTGCAGATTTGATAAATAAAGTAATTGTATCAATTATTGTATTATAATAACCCATAATCATAAGTACCATCGAGCCACTGACACCCGGGATAATCATAGTTCCGCTTGCAATGACACCGACAACAAATAATTTTAAAATATTCACAAAATTTAAGGTAACATCTGCTGCATTTCCTTCTGCTTCACCAATTGATGCCATTCCTACTACGACTACAAAAAAAACAACCGCTGCAACCGCATTACCGGCGTTTACTTTCTTACCGGTTGCTTTCAAACGATTTAAAATAATAGGAAGCCCACCAATAATCAAGCCGATAAATAAGAAATTAGTTTGTACGGGAAAATTGGCAAATAAAAATTTAATGACAAAAGATAATCCACCAATACCAATAACTGCACCGAATACGATTGGAATAATTACTTTCATGCTTTCCTTAAATTCCTTAATTATATGTGTAACTGCATGAATTAATTTGTCATAAATGCCCAGTGTAACTGCCATGGTTCCACCACTGACTCCGGGAATAATATTTGCAACTCCAATAACTGCACCTTTTAATAGTTCTTTTAACATTTCATGTTCCTCGTACTTTCTTTATTTATTTCATATATTCTCTTAATGTATCAAATAGTATATCCATTTCCGCATCTGTACCTATTGAAATACGTAAATAATTGTCTATTCTTTTCTTTGTAAAATGTCTAACATAGATATTTTTTTCACGAAGCATATCCTGCAATGCGGTTGCCTTGTATTTTGGATGTGTAGCAAAAATAAAGTTACTCTTAGAATCCGTAAACATAAATCCAAGTTTTTTGAGTTCTGTTTTACTTCTTTCACGCGTCGCTATCATTTTTTTCGTTGTTTCCTTGAAGTAAGCTTCATCTTCCACCGCAGCCACCGCAAACTGCAGTGCCGGTGTATTCATGGTATATGAATTAAAAGAAAACTTCACATCATTCATGTACTGAATGAGCTTTTCATTACCGAATGCATATCCCACACGCAGACCCGCCATCGCACGTGACTTTGAAAAGGTCTGCACCACCAAAAGGTTTTCATACTTATTAATAAGAGGCAATGCACTTTCTCCGCCAAAATCAACGTATGCTTCATCGACAATGACAACCACATCCTGATTTGCCCGAATAATTTCTTCAATATCTGCAAGATTTGCCTGTTCTCCCGTTGGTGCATTTGGGTTTGCCAGAATCACACCACCATTTGGCACCATATAATCTTCTTTTTGAATCTTGAAATCAGCGTCCAATGGAATCATCTTATATGGCATACGATACAATTCTGCCCATACATCATAAAAAGAATATGTAATATCCGGAAACAACATCGGTTTATCTGAATTAAAAAACGTAAGGAATGCAATTGCCAGCACATCATCGGAACCAACACCAATAAATAACTGATTTTTATTTACCTGATAGTAATTCGCCAGAGCATCTGCCAGTGGTTCTGCCGACGTAGATGGATATAACCTCAATTTATCAATATCAAAATCACGTACTGCCTGATGCACACCAGGTGCCGGTGGATATGGGCATTCATTTGTATTCAATTTAATCATATTTGATTTATTTGGCTGTTCTCCCGGTACATATGGGACTACCTTACGCACATTATCTTCCCAACTCATTTTTTAGCCTTTCTGACCTCTTTAGCAGTCGCAAATTCAATCTAGTATATCATCATTTAAAGTTTTAATAACCTATTTATACTATCAAATTTTCCTTTTTTTTGCAATGTTAGATATCCCTCAAC
>JAQUYA010000135.1 GCA_028692055.1 Lachnospiraceae bacterium
ATTCTGCACTCGATTACCAAACACCGGCAGAATGCTACTATCCGGCAATGCTTTTGCCATATGTAGCTTAATGTATATATGGATCTGGGGAGTGTTCCACTATCCTCCCCATGCTCCTTGTCACTTATCAACAATATCAGTTCATTATAAAAATCTTAGATTTTTGTCTTGACAACTGAGCCACTATAACTCTTTCGTTTGCCATTGAAGCTACTGGACGCTCTTTAATAATTATTTCTAGTAATTCATTTTGATTCATGTTAACTCCTATCTGCATGTTTACATGCATATTTAATATTTTAATAAACACCACCCCTTAGTGGAATGATTGATGTCATCATATCATTTCGCTAGGGGGTGGTGTACAAGTGTAAGGTTTTAGACTTTTATTTTTTTTAATTGATCTATAAGTGGTAAAATATTAACAGCATCATTTTCAAGATTATGCAAGGCATTTAGCCACTGGTCACCGGCGGATAAAAGATACTCCTCGTCTTCTGGCTTGTTCAATAAATTTAAACCTTCGTCTTTATGTCCGGTATCAAACATATTGAAACATCGATGAATAGAAGACATGCTATAGCCAGTCTGTCTTAGCATATATATAATCCTCAATCGTTCCATATCTAAATCATCATACAATCTCTCGTTCATTTCTCCGTATATATTGGATAAGACAAGTCCATTTCTCTCCCAATTTCGAACAGTTTCTACTGAAGTTCCCAATAAATTTGCTACCTGCTTTCGGTTATATTGATTCTTAGAAACAGAAATAGTTGTAAATGTCATTATAATAGTTGACCACTTCACGCTGAAATGTCAGTGAATTAGTTTACCGCCTTGAAATAAATCTTGTAAGATTTGTAAGTACTAAAAATTCTTACAAGGAGATAAAAGGTGTGATTATTGAAGTGGATTTATACTATCAAATCCGAACCCTCTATAACGAGGGAGAATCAATCCGGTCTATTGCCAAAAGATTAGGCTTATCAAGACAGACCGTAAAAAAGTATTGTGAAGGCAATACACATCCTGTTGTACGAAAGCGTTATAATCGTACACCGAACGTCATCACTGATGACATCAAACAGTTTATCCTTTGCTGCTTTGCGCAGGACAAACTTGAGAATCTCACAAAGCAGAAACATACTGCCAAACGTATCTATGACAGGCTTGTCGATGAGAAAAAATTTCTGGGTTCCTACTCTGCTATCCGTGATGCAGACAAGGTACTACGGGCTGAAGCTTCTGTCCCACCGCAGGCAGATATGCCACTGGAATACGAACCAGGCGATGCCATCCAGATCGACTGGGGTGAGGCTACCGTTTACCTTGATCATCAGAAAAGAAAGGTCGCATTCTTTTGCGGTCGTCTTTGCTACAGCTGTGACATTTTTGTGCAAGCGTTCTATTCACAAAATCTGGAATCCTTTTTAGAAGCACAGCAGCAGATAGCTCCCACTCCAAACATGGTTTCCACCACTGACAAATGCTCAATAATCATCTGTCTTGAAATAGCAAACAGCAACACCTCGATGATTGTTCCAGGAGTATGCGTACAGAGCATTTTGACGAATTCAATTCCAATAGCAAGCGTCATCGCATATTCCAGATAATATTCCAGTTCCAGATTCTTATCCCATATATTTGTAAAGCTCTGTCCAATGAGTTTAAAAATTAATACGATAATTACAATTGTTAAAAAGGCAGATAAAATCAGTTCTACTCCTGAAGCCACCTTCTGCATAAATTTACGTGATATCAATCTCATATTCTACACCTTTTACCTTCCTTATCCATTCGTCCGTTCACCCTATAATCGCAAAATTCCCCATATGAATCCAACATCCATATGGGGAATCTGCAGCGAAATTAAGTTATATTCCAACTCTCAGTGCAATCGTTATCAAGGATTATACAATTACTCTGAAAGGAAGAATCTGTGACAATTCTGTTTATATCTTATTTGACAAATTTTCTTGAAACCAAACCAACAGGTTCCATCTTAAATTTCAGTTTTCATTCTTATTTAATGAATTTTACTTCCGGATAAATTCTCTGCTTTGCAGCTTCTTTTTTCTCGTTATAAATGACTTTTTGTTCTTCAAAGAGATTTCTTCCGTCTGTATCAATCGAAACAATAAGTGGACCAAATTCTTTCACCTTGCAGCACCACAAGGTCTCTGGCATTCCAAGTTCATCCCAATGATGCTCTGCAACGTACTCAACCTCAGTTGCTGCAACAACGGCGCATCCTGCCGGAAATACACAGTGAATTGCACCAAATTCCTTGCATGCCTTTTCTGTATTAGGTCCCATACCACCTTTTCCAACAATTACTCTTACACCGGTTTCTTTTGTAAATTCATATTCGAATTTTTCCATTCGCATGGAAGTAGTTGGTCCGACAGATACCATTTCATAATCATCATCAGTTCCTTCTATTTTTCTTACAATAGGTCCTGCATGAAAGATTGCTTTATCCTTAATATCATAAGGTAATTCTCTTCCATATTCTACTAAACGACGATGTGCCACATCGCGACAGGTCATAAGATCGCCATCAAGCCATATAATATCACCGATCTTGATATCCTTAAGATCTTCTTTGGATACCGGCGTTACTAATACTTTTTTTCCATCTCTGATTTCTACCATTTTTCTTTCCTCCTATGCTTCAAATTTCCAAGTTGAATGTGTATCGCATGTTACATTTAAGTCTCGGTCAACGATTATGTGACCTCTACGATGTGACCAGCAGCCAACATTCACAGCCACTCCAATGGTAGAAGGGTGACGTGCTGTATTTTCGATATTAACACCCATTACAGAATATTTTCCACCCATTCCCTGTGGTCCAAGTCCAATAGAATTAATACCATCTTCCAGAAGCTGTTCCATTTTTGCAGCATTTTCATTATCATTATGAGAGCCAATTGGACGCATCAGTGCTTTTTTGGAATTTAAAGCAGCTGTTTCAATAGAAGTACCTACCCCTACGCCTACCAGAAGTGGTGGACATGCATTTAGTCCATAAGAGGTCATCTGATCCAAAACAAAATCTGTAATTCCTTCATAACCTGCACCTGGCATTAAAACCATGGCTTTTCCGGGAAGCGTGCATCCGCCGCCTGCCATATAGGCATATATTTCACAAGTGTCACTATTCGGTACGATATCCCACCAAACAGTAGGAGTACCTTTTCCAACATTTTTCTTGGTATTATACTCATCAAAGGTTTGTACAGAATTGTGACGTAATGGTGTTGCAAAAGTAGCCTGTACAACAGCATCTGTTAATAAATTCTCCAGTTCATTGATATATGGAAAATTTGTTCCACATTTGAGCCAAAACTGTAAAACACCTGTGTCCTGACAGCTTGGTCGGTCTAACTCAACCGCAAGACTTTGATTTTTAGTCATTGTTTCATACAAGACCTTTGGAAGTGCAGCATCTTCCTTTGACCCTAGTTCTTCTATTTTTGCTACAACATCATCTGGTAATTTTTTTCCGATATGACCAACAAAATCTGCTACCATATCAGTCAGTTTCTTAATTTCTGTTTCTTTCATCATGAAATCCTCCATTTTCTTATATTTATTTTAATATGTTTCAATTTTTAAGGATAAAACGGAAACAAAATAGGTAATAGTATCATACTGATTGCAAACGATACGAGGATAAGTGGAAGCCCTGCTTTCACATAATCTTTAAATTTATATCCACCCAAGCCTACTACCATCGTATTTGCAGGCATACCAATAGGTGTTGCATATGCACAGGAACCTGCAATCACGGTTGCTATTACGACAGCACGTGGATCTGCGCCTAAGCTGTTTGCAAGGGATACTGCAATTGGTACCATCAGTGCTGTTGTTGCTGTGTTTGACATAAAATTTGTCAGTATACAAGTTACGATAAAAATCACTAATAAAAGAATAATTGGATTAGGATTTGCACCTAACAGTCCTACAATGTTATCTGCAATTAAGGTTCCAGCCCCTGTCGAATCAAGTGCACTTGCTAATGCAAGAGAACCACCAAATAGTAGTACGACTTTCAAATCAATTGATTTTAATGCACTTTTCTCCGAAATAGTACCAGTCAAAACCAGGATGCATGCTCCTATACAAGCGGATATCTGAATTGCAATTCCGATTTGATTTTCAAAAATCATTGCAAAAATTACTAGTATAAGAACTACCATTGATGTAATCTGTTTCCATTTTGGGACATTGTTAAAATCATTTTTTTCTGTTAATTCTTCTCCATTTGTTACGACTTTTGCATCTGGCAAAAGCTTATATCCTATTAGAACAAAATATAAAATACCCATAATCAACATTGGAATTCCGATAGGCGCATACATGAAAAAGCTTGTATTAATACCTAATTCCTGTAAGGCATTTACACCCATCAGATTACCAGGTGCACCGATAATAGATAAATTGCCTCCAAGTGCAGCTGCAAAAACCAGCGGCATAAGTAAACGGCTTCTTGAATAATTTGCTTCGTCTGCGATTCCGCAGACAACCGGAATTAATACAGCGGCAGTGCCCGTGTTAGATAAAAACCCAGACATGACGCCAACAATAATCATAATGGCAACAATGAGGATTTTTTCTGTTTTTGCAAACTTTGTAACCACACCCCCGATTTTGTTCGCCATCCCAGTATCGAACAAGGCCTGTCCTACTACAAACATTCCAACACACAGGATAACATTACTGTTCACATATCCTTTAAATGTTGTATTAACATCCAAAACCCCCGTAAGATTAAGTCCGATTGCAACAATTGTGGCCGTCAGCCCTAACGGAATTTTTTCAAAAATAAAACTAACCCTGAATTATTCATGACAGTATAAATCCTGTCTGAAAATTCATTTTTTCTGTTTTGAACCAACGATAATGAGATTTAGCATGTGGAATGTCTTAAAAATGGGTAGACTTTCCCTGTAAGTCTAAAAT
>JAQUYA010000136.1 GCA_028692055.1 Lachnospiraceae bacterium
CAGATGGGTAACTAAGCAAAGTTTTCAATACAATTTAAATATCAAATATTAAAGGCTTCAGAAGCCTTATAAACACAGTATTCTCTAGTGATTATAAGGTTTTTGGGGTCTTTTTCTATTCCCCAGGTAAAACAGTGGAAATATCGCTGAAAACCGTCTAAAACCGTTAAAAATCACTTCAAGTTGAGTATTACTCAGTTCGTCAGTTGAGTAAAATGTGTATTCACAATCTTCAGCGAAGTTTACTCAATTTATCACCGTTTCTTAAAATTACCCAAATTCAAATAATAAATTTTATAGGAGGTCATGATATGACGAACACAGCGATAAGTGCAAAAAACAAAAAAACTACTCACACAATTACTTTCAAAAACAAGGAACACAAAAAGTTCTACTATGAATATCTGCAATTATGCAAATTAAAGGCGATTTATAAGGACAATGCTGACACAATCGAAGGGAATTGCGTGCGCCCAGAAGCGACCAGCGCATATTAAAAAAGGTCGCGTGGTATTTATGGGATACCGCCTTTAGCAAGCGGTAGGAAAAAGTATCAAAGTGATAGTTATCACAACCTATTATTCTACAACTTATCCGAGATGGGAAACCTGAAGGGGAGTGCAGCATGTTGTCGCTCATTATGAGCCTGAACAGGAAAATACGAATCCAAAGTATTAGATTGTTCAAGAATAAAAATCAGTGTATGAGGTGCAAAGCTAAACTGCTTAAACGATAGCCAGAGTGGGGGAACCCGTGCCCTGCATACGAAAAGGATTGAAACGTATGCTTTTCATGTTGATTGCATTTCGCAGTTATGAAATCAAGCGATACTCATGGAAGAACAACCGCAAGACAGCGGATAAATGGCGAAAGTCGGTATCCGACAACACTGAATGCTAATCCTGTATTTACTAACTGGGGATGACCTAAAACTGGTAACAGTCATGGTCACACAGCTCTCATAGTAGTCCGAGACGTTAATGACGTTCACATGGCGAAGGAGAGCAGCTTATTCACTAATACTCAAAGAAAGGAAGGTGCGTGAGGCATTGAGAAATCCAATCGAAGTATTAAGTAATTTGACGGAAAAGTCAAAGAATGAAACTTACAGATTCCAGAGATTATACAGGAATCTGTACAATCCAGATTTCTATTGGCTGGCATATCAGAATATATATGCCAATACTGGCAGTATGACTGCTGGGGCTGATGGAACATCTATTGATGGCATGAGTGACGAAAGAATTGAGGGGATAATTGCATCTCTAAGAGACCATAGTTACCAACCAAAACCTGCAAAAAGAGTCTATATAGAAAAGAAAAACAGCAAAAAAAAGCGTCCGTTGGGAATCCAGTCGGGCAATGACAAACTGGTGCAGGAAGTCGTTAAAATGATTTTAGAAAGTATTTATGAGCCAGTGTTTAGCAACAAATCACATGGTTTCAGACCGAACAGAAGCTGTCAGACTGCCCTAATGCAGATTCAGAAAACCTTTACAGGCACAAACTGGTTTGTGGAAGGAGATATTCATGCGTGTTTTGACAGTTTCGACCACCATGTTATTGTCAGCCTGCTTACAAAGAGGATTGATGATGAAGCTTTTATTCAGTTAATATGGAAATTTCTGAAAGCAGGTTATATGGAACAATGGACATACGAAAGAACCTACAGCGGTGTACCGCAAGGGTCAGGTGTTAGTCCAGTGCTGTGTAATGTGTACCTAAATGAACTAGATAGATATATGGAAAAATATGCAGAGGAATTTAATACAAAAGCAAAAAAGAAACACTTATCAACAGCATATAGAACCAGTGTTGACAGGGCATATAGGTATAGAGCGAAAGGAAATCTGGGACACATTAACACCAGAAGAAAGAAAAGTCAGATGCAAGGCATTAAGAGAACTTGAGCAAGTAGAAAAAACAACTACACCGACGGTTGTCAAGGATGCTGATTACAAAAGAATTCAGTACACAAGGTACGCAGATGATTTTCTGGTAGGTGTGATTGGCAGTAAGGAAGATGCAGAAGCAATCAAGAGGGACATAAAAGAATTCTTGAAAGACAAGCTGAAACTGGAAATGTCAGATGCGAAAACTAAGGTAACCCATACAGGGGACAGAGCCAGATTTCTTGGATATGACATAACTGTATCCAGAAGCCAGAACCTAAAAAGGGCTGTTAATGGAAAAGTTCAGAGATGTCAGACGGGAGTTGTAAAACTTTTAGTTCCAAGAGAAAAATGGGTAAGTAAGCTGATGGAATACCAGGCGATTAAAATTAAAATCAATGAAAACGGCAAAGAGAGATTCGTTGCCCTTCACAGGGGTAAACTGGTGAATCAAAATGATATTGAAATCCTAGCAAGGTACAATGCAGAAGTTCGTGGTTTGTACAACTATTACGCTATTGCTAATGATTCCTTTAAAATAGGGAGATTTGCGAATGTAATGAAATACAGTATGTACAAGACATTTGCCTGTAAATATAAGACAAACGTACATGAAATCAAGCGGAGATACTGCGTGAAAGATTTATTTACAGTTTCATATGACACAAAAAGTGGTAGAAAGCAGACTACTTTCTATAAGGATGGTTTTAAGCGTAAAGAGAAAGCTACGAAGTTTGATAATGTTAGTGAACTTCCACAGTATTCAAAATATGCTAAGACAAATACCTTAAAACAGAGAGTTGAGCGACATACCTGTGAACTATGTAATAAAGACTGTAGAAAACTAGAGATTCATCAGGTTAAGAAACTCAAAGATTTAAAGGGAAATGCAGACTGGGTGCTTCTCATGAGGAAACGCAGAAGGAAAACCCTTGTAGTATGCCCCGAATGCCATAAGTTAATTCATTCATAACAACCGCAAATATAGTAAGCGGAAAGCCGTATACATCGAGAGGTGTACGTGCGGTTTGGGAGGGAGTGGAAGCAAGTCCTGCAAAGGATGAGCGGAAGCTTACCTCATGACACCAGTATCTTCCTTGGTGGGAAGGAAAAGACTACCTTAAAGGATATGGCAGAGCTTCTAGGAAAGGAAACAATAGACCTTTACAATACTTCAGATATGAATTAGATATTGCTCGTACAAGAAACGAAGCGGATGCGATATGGGCGAATGAAAAATACAGCTTAGTCATTTTGGATGTGTCATTGCCAGATGGATCAGGATTTGATATATGCAAAAAAATACGACAAACTTCCCAAGTGCCAATTATGTTTCTTACCGCGGCCGATGAAGAAACAGACATCATTATGGGGCTTGATATTGGTGGTGATGATTATATTACAAAACCATTCAAATTGGCAGTGTTTTTGTCAAGAGTCAATGCCCTGCTTCGGAGGAGTGAAAGTTTTCAACGAGAAATCACAGAGCTGAGTTCTAATGGCATTCGGGTACAGCGATTAAAGGGAGACGTATATAAGAATGAGGAAAGGGTGGAACTCACAACGGGTGAATATAAATTGTTGTGTCTGTTTATGGAAAACCCGGATATTATTCTTTCAGCAGAACAAATTTTGAGCAGGCTCTGGGATTGTGATGAAAATTACATTGACAGCAATACCCTTACTGTGTATATTCGCAGACTGCGAACGAAGATCGAGAACAATCCGAGCGTACCAAAGAAAATAGTAACAGTCAGGCGTTTAGGGTATAAATGGAACACCGAGTGTGAGGTGTAAGATGAAAATACTTACAAATAAAAAAATAAAAGTGCTTTTTATTTGGATCGTGTCCTGCGTTGCACTGTTTTCTGGTTTAATGATTGCGGTTGCTCTTTGGCAGCCCCAGTACATTATCCACTCAATTCTGGTATGCTGCTTATCTATGTGTGCAGTGATTGTGGCTATTCTTTACTGGTACTTTAGGGAACAGAACATGATTATGGAAAGTGCTATAGAGCAAATTTCTGAATACATTTCAGGGGATCACGATGCCCGTCTTGAATGTAATGAAGAAGGAGAATTATATAGATTGTTTCATCAGGTAAACACGCTGGTTTCGATTTTGAATGCTCATGCAGAGAAAGAGGGACAGGCGAAAAAATTCTTGAAGGATACGATTTCGGATATTTCTCATCAATTAAAAACACCATTGGCAGCACTCAATATTTACAATGGGATTATGCAGGAAGAAGCGAAGGATAATTCTACATTAGGTGAGTTTACGCAACTATCAGAACAAGAACTCGACAGGATAGAAACACTGGTACAAAATCTTTTGAAAATCACAAAACTGGATGCGGGAACTTTAGTGATGGAATTATCGTTAGAGAATATTTCTGACATGATGGATGTGATTAAAAAACAATTTAGTTTTCGTGCCGAACAGGAAGAAAAGGAATTTTCGGTGCATGGTGAAGAAAACATTACTTTTTTATGTGATCGGACTTGGATTTTAGAAGCAGTTTCAAATATTGTTAAAAATGCTTTTGACCATACGGAAAAAGGAAATTCAATTTCAGTGGAGTGGGTACAGTTTGCATCGGTTGTTCAAATTGTGATTCGAGATAATGGAACAGGGATTCATCCAGAAGATCTGTATCACATTTTCAAACGATTTTATCGCAGTCGTTTTTCAAAAGATACGCAAGGTGTGGGATTAGGTTTACCACTTGCGAAAATGATTGTTGAAGCACATAACGGGACGATAGAAGTAAGTAGCGAATACGGATTAGGCTCTACCTTTACACTTGATTTTTTAATTCCTACAAAATTGTAGGCTGTCTGTCATCTGCCAGTAGTGTTCTCATGATAAACTTGCCCTATCAACTAAGAAAGAGGTGTTATTGCAAATGAATTTATTAGAAGTTAAATCTATTTCTAAAACATATGGCAACGGAGATACGGCAGTAAACGCATTAAAAAATGTAAGCTTTTCCGTTCCAAAGGGTGAGTTTGTAGCAGTCGTTGGTGAGTCGGGTTCCGGTAAGAGTACGCTGCTGAATATGTTGGGGG
>JAQUYA010000042.1:0-8921 GCA_028692055.1 Lachnospiraceae bacterium
GATTCACACGTGCATAACGTATCGAAGCAATCATACCATCAATGCCACGGTCTCCAAAACCGCCAGGAACGATAATAGCATCAACATCTTTCAGCGTGTCAGCGACATTTTCATCATTTACTAGTTCAGAATCCACCCATTTTATATCTACGGTTGTTCTATGGGAAATACCACCATGCTTCAGTGCTTCGACGACACTGATATAGGCATCATGAAGCTGGGTATATTTTCCAACTAGGGCAATCGTTACTTCACTGGTTGGAGATTTTAAAGAATCTACCATGCTCTGCCAATCTGCCAGATTCGGTTCAGGACAATCTAGTTTCAGGCATTCGCAGGCAACCTGTGCGAGCTGCTCCTTTTCCATGGCAAGTGGAGCCTCGTATAAATATTCCACATCCAGATTTTGCAGTACGTGATTGCTCGGGATATTACAGAATAAGGAAATTTTATCCTTCATCTGTGAATCAAGTGGGTGTTCGCTTCGACAAACAATGATATCCGGCTGGATACCCATTCCCTGTAGCTCCTTGACGCTCGCCTGCGTAGGTTTTGTTTTCATTTCCTGAGAAGCTTTTAAATAAGGAATCAAAGTTACATGAATCAAGATTGCATTTTCATGTCCCACTTCATGCTGAAACTGACGAATGGATTCTAAGAAAGGCTGACTCTCGATATCACCTACGGTTCCACCGACTTCTATGATTGCAATTCTGGTATCCGTATCGGTAAAATTACGGTAAAAACGGCTTTTGATTTCATTCGTAATGTGTGGGATCACTTGTACCGTTCCTCCGCCGTAATCCCCTCTACGCTCTTTCTGCAATACGGACCAGTAAATTTTTCCGGTTGTAACATTTGAATTTTTATCCAGACTTTCGTCAATAAAACGTTCATAATGACCTAAATCCAGATCCGTTTCACAGCCATCATCGGTTACAAATACTTCACCGTGCTGGATAGGGTTCATCGTGCCTGGATCAATGTTGATATAAGGGTCGAACTTTTGCATCGTTACTTTATAGCCACGTGCTTTTAATAATCTTCCCAGAGAGGCTGCGGTAATACCCTTTCCCAAACCTGATACTACACCACCGGTAACAAATACATATTTTACTGCCATACAAATCTCCTTTCGTGTGTGAATAAATATCACTCATAAAAACAAAAAAAGTGTCAAATACCCCCTGGTTCATATCCCCATTGATATTCGACGCTTTAACTATTTGGTTTATTTTCTATTTAAAAAAATACTTTCCTATTGTACAATACATGCGTTGAAAAATCCAGTGATTTTTTAGGATTTTCTAAATTTCTAAATTTTATATTTGATTTCATACAAAACAAATTGACAAATGGATAAATTATGGATATAATAAATATATAAAACCATAATATATCAAAATCAATTAAAAAGAGAGAAAGGTGGAATCTACTATGACAATTGCCCAATTACAGTACTATCGTAAAAAGAATGGATATTCTTATGGAAAACTGGCAGAGCTATCGGGAGTGCCGCTGGGTACCGTCCAGAAAATATTCGGAGGAATCACCAAGGAACCCAGATATGACACGTTACAGGCACTGGAAAAAGTGCTGCTTCCAGAGGAAAAAGTAAATTACCTGGAAGAAGACCATGAAGATCCCTTGAATATGGTAAGAGAACAGCATTTTTATAACGCTGGGAACAATGTAAAAAAGCAGAAAGAGCTATATACATTGGAGGATTATTATGCATTGCCGGATGAGATGAGAGTGGAACTCATTGATGGTGTTTTTTTTGAAATGACAGCACCTAGAACATCACATCAGACCATAGCAATGGAAATCTGCATGGCGCTTAGCATATTTATCAGATCCAAAGATGGAGAGTGCGTTCCCTTTGCGGCTCCTACAGATGTACAGCTGGACTGCGATGAATACACCATGGTGGAGCCCGATGTGCTGGTGGTATGTGACCGAAAGAAGATTACAGGCCCGTGTATCGTAGGAGCACCGGATTTTATCGTGGAGGTACTGTCCAAGTCTACGAGGAAGAAGGATATGAGTCTGAAATTATCCAAATATACCAATGCAGGTGTGCGGGAATATTGGATGGTAGATTTGGACAAAGAGAGAATCCTCGTCTATAATCTGGAAAACGAGGATTCCTTTTTAACCATTTATGGATTGGAGGATCAGATACCGGTCCATATCTTTAATGATGAGCTGGTAATTGATTTTGCAGAGATTATGAAGCGAATTGTGGTCAGATAGTCATCGCTTATCCGATAGCGATTCGTTTACTTTAAGCATGTGCTTTTATAGGCATGCTTATTTTTGTACATATTTAGCTCTGTCATGGCAAGATGCTTTACTCTACATGATAGTTTCTTTCACGTTCGTATTTTGGTTCGGAGGTAAGCTGTACCTTTAATTTCTTGAAGGTTTTCACATCAACAGAAGAAAGCTTGACGGAAGTATGTGCCTGACAGCCATTTAGCTTGGATAACTGTTCCAAAGCAAGTCTTGCATTGCTGCTGGTGGAGGCACTGGAAGATAAAGCAATCAAGACTTCATCAGTGTGTAGACGAGGATTTTTACTTCCTAAATATTTTGTCTTCAAGTCTTGAATAGGTGCAATAGAATCAGGTGAAATAATATGAATTTCATCTGCAATTCCAGCCAGCTTTTTCAGTGCATTTAATAAAACAGCAGCGGAAGCGCCCAACAAAGGAGTAGTCTTTCCGGTAATAAGATTGCCATTTGGTAATTCGATGGCAGCACAAGGGGCACCAGTTTCTTCAGCACGGTTATTTGCGGCAGCTACAACAGCGCGATCCATCGTTGTGATTCCTGCCTGCTTTAATAGAAGTTCAATTTTATAGACGGCATCATCGGTGGAGGTATTGTCTAAAAGTCCATTTAATGTGTCATAATATCTACGAAGGATTTCCTGTTTGGAAGCATCACGACAGGCTTCATCATCAATAATGCAGTTGCCAGCCATGTTGACACCCATGTCAGTTGGAGATTTATATCTGCTTTCGCCATAGATGGTTTCAAACATTGCATTTAATACAGGAAATATTTCAACATCACGGTTATAATTTACCGTAGTTTTGCCATAGGCTTCTAAATGAAAAGGATCAATCATATTTACGTCATTTAAATCAGCAGTAGCAGCTTCGTATGCAAGATTAACCGGATGCTTCAAAGGGAGATTCCAGATAGGAAAGGTCTCAAATTTTGCATAGCCTGCATTTACACCACGTTTGTGTTCGTGATAAAGCTGTGACAGACAGGTTGCCATTTTTCCAGAGCCTGGACCCGGAGCGGTAACGATGACAAGTGGTCTGGAGGTTTCGATATAGTCATTTTTTCCATATCCTTCATCACTTACAATCAGGGAAATGTTGCTTGGATATCCAGGAATCTCATAATGACAGTATACTTTAATTCCCAGTTTTTCTAATTTTGCTTTGAAGACAAGCGCGCTGCTTTGACCGGAGAACTTTGTAAGTACAACACTTCCGGTGAAAAGCCCACGTTCTTGGAACACATCCATTAAGCGCAGGACATCTACATCGTAGGTAATACCTAGATCACCACGAATTTTATTTTTTTCGATATCAGTTGCACTAATTACGATAACAATTTCGGCTTGATCTGACAACTGCATCAGCATACGTAATTTACTATCTGGTTCAAATCCAGGTAATACGCGGGAAGCGTGGTAGTCATCGAAGAGTTTTCCTCCAAATTCCAAGTATAATTTATTGTCAAACTGACTGATACGCTCCTTAATATGTTCTGATTGCATTTTAAGATATTTGTCATTATCAAATCCCTGTTTCATCGTTTCATCCTTTCGTCGTTTGCGCCACTACATTTTTTTCAATATAAATTACAGTATACTACACAAAGAGAGCATTTTACTAGAGCTTTTATAGCTGTATTTAAAAAAGTTTAATCAGATGTTTTATGAAATAAGAAGCAGTAGTTAATAAACATTTTATATTTAATCAAATTATTTCATAATAAATTGGTTGATTTATCACAATTCTCTCTTTATACTTAAGGAAGCGAAGAAATTCTGATATAGTTATAAATAATTATATGGAATTTCGTGAAAGGCATGGTTGCTAAAATGGCAGAGAATAAGGAAGACAAAAATATAAATAATTATAGCGGGGGAAATAATATGGATAATCAAAATGGTAAAAATACTCCGCCGGGTGGAAATAATCAGGGTGGAAATGGGCAGATGCCGAAAAGACCGAGTCTGGTAATGCTATTGGTCGCAGCACTTGTTTCCTTATTATGTATGAGTTATTTCATGAGCTTAATGAGTGGTGCTACAAATGAAGTATCTTATAATGAGTTCCTGACGATGGTGGATGAAGGAAAAGTAGCAAGTGTAAAGCTGGCTTCCGACAGAATTAATATCACACTGGCAGATGAGGACAAGAAGAATACAAATCCGTTCCAATTATCGGAACCAACGGTTACGTATTATACGGGAAATGTAAACGATGACACACTGGTGCAGCATTTGATGGATAAAAAAGTAGAAATCAAAGGAGAAGTACAGGATAATTCAGGATTTCTTCTTTCGATTTTACTGACCTATGTATTACCAATTGCCTTGGTATGGATAGTTTTAAGCATGCTGTTCAAAAAGATGTCCAAGGGCGGTGGTATGATGGGCGTTGGTAAAAGCAATGCTAAGGTCTATGTACAAAAAGAAACCGGCATTACCTTTAAAGATGTAGCGGGCGAAGATGAAGCAAAAGAGTCCCTGCAGGAGGTGGTTGATTTCCTACACAATCCGACGAAATATGCAAAGATTGGTGCGAAGCTTCCGAAAGGAGCCCTGTTAGTAGGCCCTCCAGGTACTGGTAAAACCTTATTGGCAAAAGCGGTTGCCGGCGAAGCGAAGGTACCATTTTTCTCATTGGCGGGTTCTGATTTTATTGAAATGTATGTAGGTGTAGGTGCTTCGAGAGTAAGAGATTTGTTTAAAGAAGCAACGAAAAATGCACCATGTATTATCTTTATTGATGAAATTGATGCAATTGGACGAAGCAGAGATTCTAAATATGGCGGTGGAAACGAAGAACGGGAACAGACGCTGAATCAGTTGTTGTCTGAAATGGATGGTTTTGATACCTCGAAGGGTATTCTTATCTTAGCGGCAACTAACAGACCAGAGATTCTGGATAAAGCATTATTGCGTCCGGGACGTTTTGACCGAAGAATTATCGTAGATAAACCAGATTTAAAAGGACGTGTGGAAATCCTGAAGGTGCATGCAAAAGATGTATTGATGGATGACAGTGTAGACTTTGACGCTATTGCACTGGCAACAAGTGGAGCAGTGGGCTCAGACCTTGCCAATATGATTAATGAAGGTGCCATAAATGCGGTAAAAGAAGGCAGAGAATATGTATGCCAGAAGGATTTATTTGATGCAGTAGAGCTTGTACTGGTAGGTAAAGAAAAGAAAGACCGCATCATGAGTCCGGAGGAACGCAAGATTGTATCTTACCATGAAGTAGGTCATGCGCTTGTTAGTGCTCTCCAGAAGAATTCCGAACCGGTACAAAAGATTACCATTGTTCCACGAACGATGGGGGCTTTGGGATATGTAATGCATGTGCCAGAGGAAGAAAAATTCCTGAATACGGAAGCAGAACTACGCGATATGCTGGTTGGCTTAGTGGCAGGACGTGCTGCGGAAGAAATTGTATTTGAAACCGTTACAACAGGTGCTTCCAATGATATTGAAAAAGCAACCAGTATTGCAAGAGCAATGGTTACACAATATGGTATGAGCAAGCACTTCGGACTGGTAGGTCTTGAAACAGTTGAAAGCAAATATTTGGATGGACGTTCTGCATTAAATTGCAGTGATACGACTGCTGCCGAGATTGACACAGAAGTAACGAAGATTTTAAAAGACAGCTATAAGCAGGCAAAGAAATTATTAAAAGAAAATCGCAAGCTTATGGACAAATTAGCAGCACATTTAATTGAAAAAGAAACCATTACCGGTAAAGAATTTATGAAAATTTTCCGTAAGGAAAAAGGAATCCCGGAACCAATAGAAAAACAGGATGAAGAAAAAAAGACATCTTCCAAACAGGAGTCTGCAGCAGGCAGAAAAGTAAATATGAATCCTGCCAAAGATGCCTCCATGAGGGAAATGCCAAATGGTGTGGTTATTAACGCAGAGTCTGGCAAGATTGATATCGGAAGCATTGAGTTCGCAAACAAAGGATATACCAACCAGGATGTACAAACTACAGAGCCTTCCGATAAAGCAATAGAAATGAAACCGGCATCAGATGCAGCACAGCCAGTCGAGTCCGTGCAAGCAGACCCGGAAGCCCAGGCAAACGCCTCTGCGCAAACAATTGAAACGCAGCAGACAAGCGAACCGTCCGTGGATCAAAATAAAACGCAATTCGTAGATACAAGAACAGAAGAAGAAAAAAAGTTTGCCGAGGTATTACAGAACCGCGTATACCAAATAAAAGAACCAAAGGACAATAACAACTCAAATCCAACCAATAATTAGAAGCAAGAAATTTGTTGGGATTTGGTATCAAAAGGGGAGCTGCCGATTTCAGCTGGCAAATTACATAGATGACATTTATTTTTTATTCCATTGTACAGAAATAAGAAATTCTAAGTATTCCCTTTCGGATGTTTGAAACTTTGCCACAACCGGCTTACATTCGCCTTCCGTGGCTCAGGTAAGCCTTTTTCAGACTTCCTGTCTGAAAATTGTTAGGACTAAATGGGAATACTAAGAATTTCTAATTTCTTCCCAAAGTCATTCAAAACAAATGTCATTTATACAATTTGCCAGCTGAAATCGGCAGCTTCCCCTTTTTGATACTCGAATCTTATGAATAAGAAATTCTTTATAAACAACCTGATATTAGGTATAATGGAATGAGCAAAACTCATTCAAAAAAACGACTTGGGTATGCCTGAGTCGTTTTTGCGTAAGTATATGACAGCAAAGGAGCATTATGGAACAACTGGAATTTGATATTGAAGCGGAATTGAAAAAGTTACCTGCAAAGCCAGGTGTATATATTATGCATGATAAAAAGGATGCAATTATTTATGTTGGAAAAGCAATCATTTTGAAGAATCGTGTGAAATCATATTTTCGCAGCAGTACGAAGAAAACAGCCAAAATTCAAAAAATGGTTTCCCTAATTGCACGATTTGAATATATTGTTACGGATTCTGAATTAGAAGCATTGGTTTTGGAGAATAATCTTATTAAAGAGCATAGTCCAAAGTATAATACGATGCTGAAGGACGATAAGACCTACCCTTATATCAAAGTGACTGTGAGTGAAGCGTTTCCAAGAATCCTGTTTGCTCGGGATATGAAAAAGGATAAATCAAAATATTTCGGACCATTCACAAGTGCAGCCGCAGTAAAGGATACGATTGAGCTGATCAACAAGCTTTATAAGCTTCGCACTTGTAATAAAGTATTTCCGCGAGATATCGGAAAAGACAGGCCGTGTCTGAACCATCATATCAAACAATGTATGGCTCCCTGCCAGGGTTATATTACAGAAGATGCATATGCAGAAAGGGTTGCAAAAGCATTGGAATTTCTGAATGGGAATTACAAACCGATTATAAAAGAGCTCGAGGAAAAGATGCGGGAAGCCTCGGAGCAGATGCAGTTTGAAACCGCGATAGAATACCGTGAACTATTAACCAGCGTAAAGATGGTGGCACAAAAGCAGAAAATTACAGATAGTGATTTTGAGGATAAAGATGTCATAGCACTTGCCAAAGGAGAGAGAGATGCAGTCGTGCAGGTATTTTTCATACGTGCGGGCAAGCTGATTGGCAGAGAACATTTCTATATGACACAGGTGTCAGGTGATGAGCCGAGAGAGATTTTGTCCGATTTTGTAAAACAATACTATGCTGGGACTCCATTTATTCCGAAAGAGCTCATGCTACAGGAAGACATGGCAGACGTGGATATCATCGAACAATGGCTGACCAGCCGTAAAGGAAGCAGAGTGCATATCCGCGTTCCAAAGATTGGAAATAAAGAAAAGCTGGTAGAGCTTGCAGCCAAAAATGCGATGCTGGTATTGAGCAAAGACCGGGAGAGAATCAAACGGGAGGAAGGAAGAACCATCGGTGCGGTGAAGGAAATCGCGGCACTACTGGGTGTTTCTTCCATTCAACGTATGGAGGCATTTGATATTTCCAATATCAGTGGATTTGAAACAGTTGGTTCCATGGTGGTATATGAAAAAGGAAAGCCACGCAGAAGTGATTATCGCAAGTTCAAGATTAAGACGGTAACCGGACAGGATGATTATGCCTGTATGCGGGAGGTCTTAACCAGGCGGTTCACACATGGAATTGAAGAAAAGAAAGAACTGGATACAAAGCAAATGGAACATGAATTAGGCAGCTTTACCAAGTTTCCAGATTTAATTCTGATGGATGGTGGACGTGGACAGGTAAATATTGCATTGGAGGTTTTGCAGGAGCTGCACATGGACATCACAGTATGTGGTATGGTAAAAGACGATAATCATAGAACCAGGGGGCTCTATTACAATAATGTGGAAATACCGATTGATAGATATTCAGAAGGCTTTAAACTCATTACCCGCATTCAAGACGAGGCACACCGGTTTGCGATTGAATATCACCGTTCACTGCGTAGCAAAACACAGGTGAAATCAGTATTGGATGACATTCCAGGTATTGGCCCTGCCAGAAGAAAGGCATTGATGAAGCACTTTGATACCATAGAGGATATTCGTAATGCTGGTATGGAGGAACTGATGCAAGTGCCTGAGATATCGCAAAAAAGTGCGGAAGAAATTTATGCTTTTTTTAGGGAAAAACAGAAATAAAAGGCAGGATATTTGTTC
>JAQUYA010000042.1:9021-23533 GCA_028692055.1 Lachnospiraceae bacterium
GGGATAAGGAGAACACTATGGCTAGCGTAAGATTAACAAAAATTATCGAGAAAATGAAGCTCGAAAACTTTACACCCGAAATTGATATCGAGGAGGTTAAAATTACACAACCGGATATCAACAGACCCGCACTTCAGTTAGCTGGATATTTTGAACATTTCGAAGCGACCCGTTTACAAATAATCGGGTTTGTGGAATTTACGTATATCGAGGGATTAACAGAAGAAAAAAAAGAAGCCGTTTATAATAAGCTTTTAGATTACAATATTCCGGCTATTGTCTTTTGTCGTGAGTTACGACCGGATGCCCTGTTCCTGAAAATTGCATTGGAAAAGAAAGTTCCGGTATTAATGACAAAGAAATCAACCTCTTCCTTTATGGCAGAGATTATTCGCTGGATGAATGTAAAGCTTGCTCCTTGTATTTCTGTTCATGGGGTTCTGGTAGATGTCTTTGGTGAAGGGGTACTGATTACCGGCGAAAGCGGTATTGGTAAAAGCGAGGCTGCAATTGAGTTGATTAAGAGAGGCCACCGTCTTGTAACCGATGATGTGGTTGAACTTCGCAAGGTTAGTGATGATACCCTGATTGGTTCTGCACCTGATATTACCAAGCATTTCATTGAGCTTCGTGGTATTGGTATCGTAGATGTTAAAGCTTTATTCGGTGTATCCAGTGTTAAAGATACGCAGGCCATTGATTTGGTTATTAAATTAGAGGATTGGAATAAAGATAAAGAATATGACAGACTCGGATTAGAAGAAGAATATACGGAATACCTCGGAAATAAAGTGGTATGTCATAATATTCCTATCAGACCAGGTCGTAATTTAGCAGTTATTCTGGAATCTGCCGCTGTAAATCACCGCCAGAAGAAGATGGGTTATAATGCTGCACAGGAATTGTACACACGTGTACAGAACTCTTTGGCAAGAAAACGCGATGACGACTAAAAGCGAAAAATAAAAAAAGAAAAAGCAGAGGAGAAGAAAATGAGTAAATATTGTTTTGGCGTTGATGTAGGGGGAACCACCATTAAAATGGGATTATTCGATATGGAAGGAACGGTATTGGATAAGTGGGAAATTCCTACCAAAACAGAGGATAACGGATCTTGCATTTTACCGGACATTGCGGAAGCGGTAAAGAGTAAAATGAAAGAAAAATCATTAGAAGCAGCGGATGTAGCGGGTGTCGGAGTTGGTGTTCCGGGACCGGTTGATGCAGATGGTATTGTGCATGTAGCAGTAAATCTTGGCTGGGGAGTTATCAATATTAAGAAAACTCTGGAAGACCTATTACATATGCATGTAGAAGCAGGAAATGATGCAAATGTTGCGGCTCTTGGAGAGATGTGGAAGGGCGGCGGAGTCGGACATAAAAATCTGGTTGCAGTTACCCTTGGAACCGGTGTTGGCGGCGGTATTATTGTAAATGGACAAATCCTTACCGGTGCAACAGGTGCAGGTGGAGAAATCGGACATATCCATGTAGAAGATGCAGAAACAGAGAGCTGCAATTGTAAAAATAAAGGCTGCCTGGAGCAATATGCTTCCGCAACCGGCATTGTAAGACTTGCAAATAGAAAACTAGCAAAAACAACAGAAGACACCATTCTTCGCAAAGAAAATGTATCTGCAAAAACAGTATTTGATGCAGTAAAGGCAGGAGATAAGGTGGCAATCGAGGTTGCAGAGCAATTTGGAGAATACTTGGGAAAAGGACTTGCTTCTATTGCAGGAGTTGTTAATCCGGAGATTTTTGTAATTGGTGGTGGTGTATCAAAAGCAGGAACGGTTGTTCTGGACTATATCAAAAAGTATTACACCCCATATGTATTTCAGGGTAGTCGTGATGCAATCTTTGCACTTGCGACATTGGGCAACGATGCAGGTATCTATGGAGCAGCGAAATTAGTATTGTAATTCTTAACAACCGTTTGCATAAGATAATATGCAAGCGGTTGTATATATGTACACAGTTTGTTACACATTGGTTTTGATGATACGCGTGCCAGAGCACGCAGAATGGGAATGGGAATGAATATAGCCTTATTGGAATATCTGGAAAATGTAATACCAAAAGAAAATATAGCGGTAGATGAGCCGATGAGCAAACATACAACATTTCGCACAGGAGGCAGTGCAGAGGCATTTCTGCAGGTAGAAACGGAAGAACAGTTAAGAGCGGTGCTGCAGCTTTTGAACAAAGTGGAAGAACCTTATTATATTTTGGGAAATGGAAGTAATCTTTTGGTAAGTGATGAAGGCTACGAAGGTATTATCATACAAATTGGTTCAAAGATGAGTAAGGTTCATATAGAAGGAACCCATCTTTTTGTTCAGGCAGGTGCACTCCTTTCGCAGGCTGCAAAAACAGCATATACATATGGACTAACCGGCCTTGAGTTTGCAGCAGGGATACCAGGCTCTATGGGTGGTGCAGCAGTTATGAATGCAGGCGCATATGGTGGTGAAATGAAACAGGTCATTACAAAAGTACGCGTTATGAGTAGAGATGGTGAAATATTAGAACTGGATAATGCAACGATGGAATTTGGCTATCGCACAAGTGTCATTCACCACAGTCATTTTATCGTATTGGAAGTAGAAATGGATTTACAGCAGGGAGAAAAAGAAACAATTAATGCAACCATGCTGGAACTGGCACAAAAAAGAAGAGAGAAGCAGCCCCTGGAGTATCCGAGTGCAGGAAGCACCTTTAAAAGACCGGAAGGATATTTTGCAGGGAAACTGATTATGGATGCAGGCTTAAAGGGATATCGCGTTGGAGATGCATGCGTGTCGGAGAAGCACTGTGGGTTTATCGTAAACCTTGGCCATGCAACATCGTCGGATATATGGAGACTGATACATGAGGTACAGGAAAAAGTATACGATATGTTCGGAGTTGCATTAGAAACGGAAGTGCTGCCGCTTGGTAAATTCGAAGCATGATAGAGTAGAAATGGAGAAAAAACATGAGGTTTGTCATTGTAACCGGTATGAGTGGCGGTGGAAAAAGAACAGCATTAAAGTTATTGGAGGATATGGGATTTTATTGTGTAGATAATCTTCCGGTTCCACTTATCAGTAAATTTGTGGAGCTTATGATGGCACCAAATGGTGAGATTACAAAAGTGGCGTTGGGGCTTGACGTACGTGCAGACCAGTCCTTCATGGATATTCAGAGAGCTTTGGATGACATTAAAGAACTGGGCTGTATGTATGAACTGCTCTTTATGGATGCAAGTGATCAGGTGTTGCTGAAACGCTATAAGGAGAGCCGCAGAATGCATCCTTTGGCGAATGAAGGCCGTGTAGAGGATGGAATTCACAAGGAAAGAAATACTTTATCCGTAATAAAGGCAACCGCTGATTATGTGATTGACACATCCAAAATTTTAACAAGAGAATTAAAAGAAGAGATGGATAGAATTTTTGTAAACAACGAAGAATATAATAGTCTGATGATTAATATTATGTCCTTTGGCTTTAAGAATGGAATTCCGGCAGATTCTGATCTAGTATTCGATGTCCGATTTCTTCCGAACCCGTTTTATATAGAAGAATTGAAAAATAAGACGGGCAATAATAAGGAAGTACAGGATTATGTTATGAATTTTCCGGAGGCAGTTTCTTTTTTGGACAAACTGACCGATATGGTAAATTTTCTGATACCAAATTACGTAAAAGAAGGAAAATATCAGTTGGTAATAAGCATTGGCTGTACCGGAGGAAAGCATCGAAGCGTGACGCTTGCAAATGAACTGTATAAACGAATGAAAAACCAGGGGAATTATGGCTTAACACTAACACATAGAGATGAAAAGCACGGATTATAAAAGGAGCAAGGATGTCATTTTCCGGAGAAGTAAAAGAAGAATTATCCAAACATATTAGCTCGGCACGGCATTGTCAGATAGCAGAACTGGCATCGATTATCCAATACTGTGGACAGATAGCAGATACAGAAAATGGAAAGAAATTTATTAAAATACAAACCGAAAACTTGGCAGTAGCTAGAAAATACTTTACATTATTGAGAAAAACCTTTAATATAGATACTGATGTTGCAGAAGCATTGATTAAGGTTCATTCCAAAGTCAATACATATGAAAGTAGTTTGGAAGATGAGGATGCAGCAGATAAGGTTCTTCAGGCAATTAAATTGTTTGATGAACAGGGAAAACAATTGACAGCAATAGATGTGATTAATCCAATGATTATTAAGAAAAGTTGTTGCAAAAGGGCATTACTTCGCGGGGCGTATTTAACGATTGGTTCCATGAGTGATCCAGAGAAAGGCTATCATTTTGAACTCGTTTGTAGTAGTGAAGCACAGGCAATTCAATTGAGGGACATAATTATTGACTTTCAGGTAGATGCTAAGATTGTTATCCGTAAGAAATACTTTGTGGTATATGTAAAAGAAGGTGCAGGCATTGTCGATTTATTGAATATTATGGAAGCACATGTTTCTCTGATGAATTTGGAAAATCTTCGGATTCTGAAGGAGATGCGTAATTCGATTAATCGAAGAGTAAATTGCGAAGCCGCTAACATTACCAAGACAGTAAATGCAGCATCAAAACAGATTGATGACATACTATATATACAGAAAAGCGTGGGCTTTGAAAGCCTGCCGGATAATCTGAAGGAGATGGCAGAGGTGCGTATTGAGCATCCGGATGCGACGTTAAAGGAACTGGGAGAATATCTTGATCCACCGGTTGGAAAATCGGGTGTGAATCATAGACTAAGAAAATTAAGTGAGTATGCTGATAAGCTTAGGTTGTAAAGGAGGAGATATTATGATTAGAAAAACAATGAAGGTACAATTAGATGGTGGACTGGAAGCAAGACCAGTTGCAGTACTTGTACAAGTTGCCAGTCAATTTGAAAGCTCTGTATATGTAGAAGCAGAAGGAAGAAAAGTAAACGCAAAAAGTATTATGGGAATGATGACATTAGGACTTGCTTCCGGAGAAGATGTAGTTGTAGAAGCAGATGGAACAGACCAACAGGCAGCCATAGAAAGCATCGAAAAATACCTGAGCGGTGAAGAATAAAAGAAAATAGAATAAATTGCGAAATGGGGAAACACTTAGGTGTTTCCTTTTTTGAGTTCTGGTGTATAATGACTATACAGATATAATAATGAGGGAGGAATAGATTATGAAACAAAAGAAACTATTGTTTATTTATAATCCTCATGCAGGAAAAGCAAGTATTAGAAATAATTTATTTGATATTATAGATATTTTTACCAAGGCAGATTATGAGGTGACTGCTTATCCAACGCAGGCAGCAGGAGATGCAATACAGGTAACACAGGCAAAGTCACAGAAATACGATATGGTAGTCTGCAGTGGTGGCGATGGTACGTTGGATGAAGTGGTTACCGGAATGATGAAATGCGATAAAAAGGTCACCATAGGATATATTCCGGCAGGAAGCACCAATGATTTTGCCAATAGCCTCCATATTCCACACAACATGATTAAG
This sequence comes from Lachnospiraceae bacterium, assembly GCA_028692055.1. Taxonomy (GTDB): domain Bacteria; phylum Bacillota; class Clostridia; order Lachnospirales; family Lachnospiraceae; genus SZUA-378. Next base: position 14,529 of record JAQUYA010000042.1, read on the forward strand.
GCAGCAGATGTGGTTATAAACGGAATAAAATTTCCATGTGACGTAGGTGCTTTTAATGATGACACATTTGTTTACATTGCGGCTTTCGGAATATTTACCGACGTATCCTATGAAACGAAGCAGGATGTGAAAAATGTCTTAGGTCATATGGCATATTTACTTGAAGGGGTAAAAAGAATTGCAGCTGTTCCTTCGTATAAATTAAAAATACAGTATGATGACGAATGTATTGAAGATGAGTTTATGTTTGGTATGATTACAAATTCGGAATCTGTCGGTGGATTTAAGCGTATTACCGGTAAGTGGGTAGAGTTGGATGATGGCGTATTTGAAGTTACTCTCATCAAGAAACCGACGAATCCGATAGAATTGAACTCTATATTATCGGCGCTGGTATTAAAGGATATTGATACAGAGTACATGTACTGTTTTCGGACAAGCCATATAGAAATAGAAGCAGAGCAGGAAATTGCATGGACACTGGATGGAGAATTTGGTGGAAATCATATGCATGTAGATATAAAAAATTGTGAAAAGGCAATTAAGATTATGGTTCCGGAAGAAAAATAGCAGAAAATGTAAAGAAAGACTAATAAAATGATAAATATTTCACATTTATTATTCCATTTTTTGCAGAAGTAGGATATAATGAAAACGGTTAAAAAATGTAATTTTAAAATATGGAGGTAAATAAAATGTTAGTATCAGCAGCAGAAATGCTTAAAAAAGCAAAAGCCGGCCACTATGCAGTAGGCCAATTCAACATCAACAATTTAGAGTGGACAAAAGCAGTATTACAGACAGCACAAGAGCTTAATAGCCCTGTTATCTTAGGTGTATCCGAAGGTGCTGGAAAGTACATGACTGGCTATACAACAATCGTAGGAATGGTTAATGGAATGATCAAAGAAATGAACATCACAGTTCCAGTAGCTCTTCACTTGGATCACGGTTCATATGAACACTGCTACAAATGTATCGAAGCTGGTTTCTCATCTATCATGTTTGATGGTTCACACTATTCAATCGAAGAAAACGTTGCAAAAACAACAGAATTAGTTGCAGCAGCTCACGCAAAAGGAATTTCAATCGAAGCTGAAGTTGGTTCAATCGGTGGAGAAGAAGACGGTGTTATCGGAATGGGCGAATGTGCAGACCCTAATGAATGTAAACAAATTGCTGATTTAGGCGTTGATTTCTTAGCAGCAGGTATTGGTAATATTCACGGAAAATACCCAGCTAACTGGAAAGGTCTTTCATTTGAAACATTAGATGCAGTTCAACAGTTAACAGGTGATATGCCATTAGTACTTCACGGTGGTACAGGTATTCCTACAGATATGATTAAAAAAGCAATCACATTAGGTGTTGCTAAAATCAATGTTAATACAGAATGCCAATTATCTTTCGCTGCAGCTACACGTAAATATGTAGAAGCTGGAAAAGACTTAGAAGGTAAAGGATTTGACCCTCGTAAGTTATTAGCTCCAGGATTTGATGCTATCAAAGCAACTGTAAAAGAAAAAATGGAAATCTTTGGTTCTGTTAATCAGGCATAATTACATGTTACGTTACAATAAATAATAAAACCCCCAGATCTTGATTCTACATGGAATCCAGTCTGGGGGTTCTTTGTGCATTAATTTTGTGCATTGACAATGAGTGGCTGCATGGGAGGATGTGGAGCGTTTCAGATAGCGTGGGGCGTCCCTTCTGTTTGCATCCTGTAACTTTCCATTATGCAAGAAAATCTAAGAGCTCAAAGAGAAAATGTGTTACGTTTGCTAAGACGTACGAAACCAGTGTCTTATGCGACATCGTGTCGCAAGACACTTTGCTCACACTTCGTGTGTTCGCATTTCTGGTAGTGTCATTTTCTTTTTGAACTCTAATATTTTCTAAGCATAATTCCAAATGTTACAGGATGCAAACAGAAGGGACGCCCATGTTGCCTGAAACGGTCTACTGTATTGATGCAGCCACGCCGTCATGCAAGGCTCCATACGTAATCTGAAACGAGTTCTACTGTATCGAAGTAGCCACTCCGTCATGCAACCTCGATTACGGACTTTGTCCTATTAAGAGAAAAAAACCATATGTTTACATGCGAGCATGACACATATGGTTATTTCTTTCTCTTAGCATGACTCATGGTCAACGTGCAAAATTATCTCCGTTAATACTTTCTTTTCCAGCTTTTACTTTGGCAATATATTCTTTGGTCATCGTAATGACTTCCCCGGATAATAGGGTTATCGCGATTAAATTAGGCACTGCCATAAATCCGTTTAAGGTGTCTGCAATGTCCCAAACCAGATTGAGGGAAGCTACACATCCCAGATAAATGACACAGATAAAAATAATCTTATAAGCATGGACAGCCTTTAAACCAAATAAATATTCCACAGCCCGTTCTCCATAATAGGACCAGCCGAGTAAGGTTGAAAAAGCAAAGAGCACAATTCCGATTGCAACAAATTCACCACCGAAAGGAATGACAGAAGAGAATGCCTGGCTAGTGAGAGCAGTGCCGCTGATAACCTCAATATTTTCATTCATATTTATAAGATACTGCTTCATATTATAAACACCACTGGTCAGTATAGTAAGCGCCGTGATAGTGCAGACAACGAGCGTATCAGTAAATACCTCGAAAATACCCCACATGCCCTGCACAACAGGCTCTTTTACATCGGAGGCAGAGTGAACCATAACAGAAGAACCAAGACCGGCTTCGTTGGAAAACACGCCTCTTGAAATACCTTTTCTCATGGCAAGTGAAATACCATATCCAAGGACACCTCCACCTGCGGCACGGAAATGAAAGGCTTCAGTAAAGATAGAAGCAAAAGTAGAGGGAATTCTGGCAGCATTTGCAAATATAACGATGAAACCACCGGCAATATAAAAAGCAGCCATGAATGGAACAACCTTTTCGGTAACGCTTGCAACTCGCTTAATACCGCCTAAAATAACCATAGCGGCGAGAGTCATTAGCGCAATGCCCGTAACTCTCGGGTCCAGTCCAAAGGATTCCTTTAAACCGCTGGCAATGGAATTTGCCTGTGTCATATTACCAATTCCAAAAGAGGCAAGTGCACAGAAAACAGAAAAGATAATTGCCAGCCATTTACAATGAAGCCCTCTTTCTATGTAAACCATTGCACCGCCAATCCAGTCTCCCTTTTCGTTTTTATAACGATATTTAATACCTAGTGTGTTTTCGGCATAGCTCGTCATCATACCAAGAAATGCAGATATCCACATCCAAAAAACAGCCCCGGGACCGCCTGCAGTAATCGCGGTTGCAACACCAGCGATGCTTCCGGTTCCAAGCGTTGCAGCGAGGGCGGTACACGAAGACTGAAATTGAGAAATGGCGTGTTTGTCATTTGTTTTAACAACATTCCGGTCTTTGAACAGCTGTAAAAAAGTGACATCCAGCCATAGCTTCAGGTGGGAAATCTGGAATACTCCTGTACGGACTGTAAACATAGACCCAACAGCTAAAAATCCGGCTAACATTACAGGACCCCAGACAAAATCGTTTAATGAGTTATTAACTTTGGTAAGGATTTGAATGAAACTTTCCATGAAATAATTCCCTAATCAAGTCCTTTACATGTATTCATTTTATAATATGACGGTTAGTCGTTAACTATATATAAAATTCAAAATTTATCTCTAAAAAGGGAGGATGCCAAGCAAACACGTTTGCTTGGCATTTATTATGAAAAAGTTATTTAAAAGTATTTTTAATACTGAGTCTGTCTTTTGTTCTTTTCTTTTGTTATCTTATAATGATAGTATATAGAAAAGTTTTGTATAAAGAATGTTTGCTGGATTAAGTTTTCTTGAATTAAATATGAACAAAGTATGAATGAAAGGCACTAAAAAAAGGCACTGGATGTGCCTTTTTAGCTAATTCGTATAGGAAATAATTACAATTTAGCTGGTTCTGGGTAATCTACACCAAAAGTGTCCACCGTAATTGTTTTAATCTTTTGTTCTTCTACGGGTTTGTCTGAATAGTCGGTATTTACTTCTGCAATTTTATTAACGATATCCATACCCTCTGTAATTTTACCAAATGCTGCATAAGCACCATCTAAATGAGGTGCATCTTTATGCATAATAAAAAATTGTGAGCCGGCAGAATCCGGATGCATGCTTCTTGCCATGGATAAGACTCCGGCAGTATGAAGAAGATTATTTTTTACTCCATTGGAAGAAAACTCGCCTTTAATACTATATCCAGGACCACCCATTCCAGTTCCGTCCGGACATCCGCCTTGCAGCATAAAGCCTTTGATGACTCTGTGAAAAATAAGTCCGTCATAGAAGTTGTTTTTAATAAGTGAGATAAAGTTATTTACAGAAGTAGGAGCAACGTCCGGGTAAAGTTCTGCTTTCATAATATCTCCATTTTCCATTTCAATAGTTACAATTGGATTTTGTGCCATAATTAATTCCTTTCCATCTAAAAATAAATGACTGGTTATTATCGTTTAAACTATTATCATAAAATAGTTTAAACGATAATAACCAGATAGTAAAGAAAAAAATAGGTGTATGAAAAAAGTATGAGGAGTACTTTTTTCATACACCCAGTCCTCTGTTTTCTATATTGAGTGATATAGAAAAATTATATGGTATATAATGTGAGGGAGTGAGGTTTTGGTAATTGTTCTACTATAGTATAAGATTTCATGTGCAACCGAAGTGCAACTTTTGCCAAAAAAACACATAAATATACAAATTTTATTTATGTCCGTTTTATGCCGACTAGATTAACCAGAGTTTCTTCCCCCCAGGAATAATCAAATAAATATTCATTCTTAAAAGAATGGATAGCATCTCGGTCTTTTTCTAAAAAAGAATAATAATCGCATGAAACCATGCTTTTATTGATATGACAAAAGCCGCGGCCATTTTGAAAAACATCAGAAAGGTTATAGGAGCGAAATAAGGCATTAAGATAAATCACGGCCTTACGATACAGACTTTTTACATTGCGGTCATAGCAACGATTCTCCCATAGCTTGTAAATGGCTTCTTCCATAGTAACATTGCCCCCATTATGGTCAACACAAAGAGCCAGTAATTCTTTTGCTTTCGCATTTGTGAAATTAACCACACTTCCATTAATAAACATGTCAAATCTTCCGAATGTGTGGAAATAAACATTTTTTTTCTGCTTATGTGCCAGCAGACAAGCGCGTTGAATTACTTTTTCAGCATCCTCTTTGCTATAAGGCTTTAAGATATAATAATCCGCACCGATTTCGAGAATTGCTTCTGCGATATATTCGGAATAAGCAGTCGCATAGATGATAATCATATCCGGGTTTATTTTTTTGAGATTTTTTCCCAGTTGAATGCCGTTCATTTCTGCCATTTCGATATCTAATAAAGCAAAATCCACAGGATTTTCCAAAGCATATGCCAGAGCGTCCTTGGCATGGTCAAACTTTCCTACAATTTCAACATCCTGAACCCCGTTACATTCCTCTTCAAAATGTTCCATACTCCAAATCTCATCATCAACAAGTATTGTTTTCAATTTGATTTACCCCCTATTTTTTATTCTCACCCTTAAAAGCACAACATCGTAAATCGAAGATGGTAAAAAGGAACCTAAGATTTATGTGTGCGATATTTTGGAATATGCACAATCACAGTTGTGCCCTTCCCCAAGGAACTGTGAATATCGATTGTTGCATTTAGTTCTGTTTCTAAAATATGTCTGCAGCGATGCAGCCCGGAAGTAGAATCGCTGTTGGATAATTTTTCCTCGACATGGAAGCCGGGTCCATTATCAATGACCTCTACAATAAAATAATTTTGTGATTCAAAAGAATGAATCAGCACAAAAGCATCTTCGGAAGAAGAACGCCTTGCACCGTGATTAACAGCATTTTCTACCAAAGCACGAATCGATAGAATAGGAACCATAAAATTTGATGCTTCTATTTCATATTCAACACGAAACGCATTACGAAAGCGAATGAGCTGTATATTGGTAAAGGATTTAACGTTTTCCAATTCGCTATGGAAAGCAATGAGATCCTGGCTATTCCAGGCACCTATGCTTGCGCGCAGATATTTGGAAAAATCAAATAGCATCTGGTAAGCCGTATCGGGTGATTTGCGAATCAGAGATTGTATTGCACCCAGAGAGTTAAACAAAAAATGTGGCTGGATATGGCTAAGCATCATACGTATTTGTCTTTTTAAGAGCTGTTCACTTATCTGTGCATTTAACAATCTTTGTGAAATGATACTCTGAATAGCAAGAACAGTTAAACCAATAATGTAAATGGATATTCCAATGCGGAAAAAGAGTCCGGTGTATTGGTAATAGCCGGTATAATAAACCAATAATTCAAGAGTAACTCCGGCAACCAGTGAAGCGAATGCAACAATGGAGGATATACGATAGGTTCGTTCCTTTCGAATTATCTGTTGGATATATTGGAGACACACCCATAAAATATTGGCAAAAGCCAAAATATGAAAAATAAAAGCGGTTTCCACAAAATCATAAATATTTAGAACCTGAAGTAAAGTACAAATTAGAAAATTCAGACAATAAAGGCTGAAAAATATTTGTAATACTTTATATGGGCGAGGGTGTAGACGATGTTTAACAAATGTTAAGTAAGGCAAAGGACAAAGCATCAAGGCAAAATACGAAATAAGAAGTTCTAAATGTGGATCTCCCATCAAAAAATCAGGCAGCCTTACTTCAGAGCGCATCCACACGGCAAGAACACAGATGAAATAACCAAGGTAGCGGAAATGATATGCTTCCCCATTCTCGCGACCAAGAATGTAGGAGGTGAAAACAATGACTATACCTATTAGAAAAAGAATAATACTGGTGACTAAGCCAGGGAGCGTTTTCCGCAAAAGCTGTGTAACCAAATCAGAATACCTACCGTAATATACCATACCTAGCTGACCGGAATGAATGCGGTAAGGAGAAGTTAATTCGATTCGGAGTTCTTTTTGGGCATCCTCTGGCGACAAGGAAATAAAATTCCAATGACTTGGTGTAGATTTTCCCAAAAGGCGTCCGACAGAAGTGTCATATTTATAAATGAGCAGGTCATCAACATATACTTTTACCGTTTGCTGCGAACTTCGGAAACTAACAGCGGCATTTACCGGTATATTTTCCGGAAGCGTATTTGAGGCAATAAGTGTATTATTCTGTATATTTTTCAGCTGGGCAGGTAAGGTAATCGAATAGAAGGAGCCGGAAGACACCACACAAGTCCAATTGTAGCGCATTGTATTATTTTGGGACGAAGAAAAAAAACTGGAAGAGGAAGCGGGTAATATCTGAAATGCATAGATAACGCAGGTAAGTAATGCTGTAAAAAGAAAAGTGAGAAAGATAAAAAATGAGTGATTACCTTTCGCTGTAATAAAAAAAGAAACTTTGTCTTTAAGCCATCGAAGCATCCTGAAAACCAAACCTCTCTTATTTCTGTTTTATGTAATGAATTGAAATAATGATAACATAAAAAGACAAAAAAATACATGGTTTTATCTACTTTTCTAGCTAAGAAAAATGTGATATGATATTTCGTGGGAGTTTATGAAAGTTTTGGTATTGTGAGGCGAAAAAGAGTATGGAAAAAATAAAGACGAAGCTGATAGCCATTGATGAAAACTATCTGGATATGGATAAGATACGGGAAGCCGGACAGATACTAAAAGAAGGGGGATTGGTTGCTTTTCCTACGGAAACGGTATACGGGTTAGGCGGAGATGCCTTAAATCCACAATCCTCAGGAAAGATATATGCTGCCAAGGGAAGACCGTCCGATAATCCCCTGATTGTGCATATCAGTAATATGAAAGCATTGGAAAAAATAGTTACTAAGATACCGGAAGCCGGTCGGAAGCTTGCAGATGCTTTTTGGCCAGGACCGCTTACCATGATTTTTATGAAAAGTGATGTGGTACCAAAGGAAACAACGGGCGGTCTGGATACCGTAGCCGTACGCATGCCAAGCCATAAAACGGCACTTGCTTTGATTGATGCAGCGGGTGGATACATCGCCGCACCGAGCGCAAATATTTCGGGAAAACCAAGCCCCACATTGGCAAAATATGTGGCAGAGGATATGGATGGCAGGATTGAAATGATTATTGATGGAGATGTAGGAATTGGTCTGGAATCAACGATTGTAGATTTGACAGATGGTACCCCTACTATTTTGCGACCGGGTTATATTACCTTGGAAATGCTGGAGAAAGTATTGGGAGAGGTCAATGTAGATAAGACAATTCTGGATGGTAACAGTAAACAGGCTCCCAAGGCTCCGGGGATGAAGTATCGCCATTATGCACCGAAGGGTGATCTTACGATTCTGGATGGCGAGCAGGTGGCTGTGCGTGATGAGATTAACCGACTGACGAAAGAGCAGCAGCAAAAAGGTGAAAAAGTAGGCATTATAGGAACCGAAGAAAATATGCCCAGCTATGAAGCAGATTCAGTAAAAAGTGTAGGGAGCCGAGGTGATGAGGACTCCATTGCCAAGACATTATATCGAATATTACGAGAATTTGATGATGAGGATATTACCGTTATTTATTCGGAAGGGTTCTCGACGGTGGGAATGGGACAGGCAATCATGAACCGTTTGTTAAAAGCGGCGGGACACAAGATCATTTATGTATCGTAACTATTCTGAATAGTTACGGTATATCCTAGAAAAGGTAGTACATGGCTAAACCTTAGTTTAGCATTTAAAATAAAACAAAATTGAAACAGAGAGAGGAAACGAATTATGATAGCAATAGGTTGCGACCATGGTGGATATGATTTGAAACAGGTTATAATGAAGCATTTGGAGGAACGAAGTATTTCCTGCAAAGATTGTGGATGCATGAGTAAGGATTCCTGCGACTATCCAGTTTATGGAAAGGCAGTTGCAGAAGCGGTTGCAGATGGAACATGCGAAAAAGGAATTGTAATTTGTACGACGGGA
>JAQUYA010000043.1 GCA_028692055.1 Lachnospiraceae bacterium
CCCCCTTCATGACTGACATCTACAATCGTCTTTAAATCACTTTCTGTGAGTGTGGCATTATTTGCATTTAAATCAATATGCAGTAATTTAAAAATCAGAGTTGAAATGGCATCAATGATTTTAATAACAGGTGTCAGCAACTGCATTAGTGCATAGACAATATTGCCATACGCGAGAGCCAGCTTTTCGGAATTTAAGGAAGCCCAGGTCTTTGGTACAATTTCACCAAAAATTAATATCAGGATAGTCAGTACACCAGTCATGAAACCAACAGCGATATTACCCCATAGACGAATCGCTAAGGTGGTTGCAAGTGAAGAAGCACTAATATTTACAATATTATTTCCGATTAAGATTGTGCTCAGCATTTTGCTGTACTGATCTACAATTTTCTGTAATTTTATTGCCTGTTTGTTATTTTCTTCTACTAAGCCTCGTATACGCATTCGGCTTACAGTAGTAAGCGCTGTTTCTGCAGATGAAAAAAAGGCGGATAGTATAAGTAAAATAATTAAAATAGTAAACTGTATGACACATTGGGTGTCCAAAATAGTATCAACTCCTTTTTAGTTATATAAAAAACAATACAGAATGAAAAAGAGATTGTCAAGTTGTCATGTATCGGATAGGGGCAGAATATATATGAATAGAAGGTAAAGCTTGTATTATGTAAAAGCTAAGTATAAAGAAAGGCTTATTTTATGCAAAATAAAATACATACAAACGGAAAAGCAATATTTATCATGAAATGTCTGTTATGCTCGTATCTTGTTACGGGAGTATTGCTGTTAGTACTGGCATTGCTGCTATATAGGCTGCATCTGTCAGAAAACGTAGTTTCGATAGGCATAACGATAATTTACATTGTGTCTGCCTTTCTGGCAGGATTTATAAGTGGAAAGAAAATAGGAAAGCAAAAATTCCTGTGGGGGTTATTCATGGGATGCATTTATTTTCTGGTATTACTGCTGGTCTCATTACTGGTCAATCATGGGGTTGAAGAAGTTGCAATGAAAATAGGAACAACATTTTTTCTGTGTGCAGGAAGTGGAATGCTGGGTGGAATGCTCAGCTGAAAAAAATGCTTTTATTAGGGAAAAAACTATGCTATAATGAGAAAAGTTATGAAACATAAGGAGGCTTTGTTATGAAACATATCAAAACGTTAAGCACTAGGGATTTAAAACAATCCATGAAAAAAGGCGGATGTGGTGAATGCCAGACATCATGTCAATCAGCTTGTAAAACATCTTGTACCGTTGGCAATCAAAGTTGCGAAAAAGTAAAATAAGAAATGATGTTTTTATAAGCAGCGAGTAACATCGCTGCTTATACTTTGCGCTATAATAGTAAAGGTCAGAGTAAGTAAAAATGGAAGGATGTAGATAAGTGGTTCATCAGTATAAAAACAATGGATTCAATATCGTACTGGATGTGAATAGTGGTGCTGTTCATGTAGTGGATGACATCGTATATGACCTCATTCCGGAGGTCGAAGCATTACGGGTTGATGGTGTTGCCAGAAAAGAAAAAGCAGCTATAGCAGCTGAATTAGTGAAAAAAATAACGAAATACAAATCGGAAGAAATAGAAGAAGCAGTAGAGGAAATAGAAGAACTGGCAGAAGCAGGGATGCTTTTTACCGAAGATATATATGAAAATTACATTGGTGATTTTAAGAATCGCGAAACTGTTGTAAAAGCGTTGTGCTTACATATTGCGCATGACTGTAATCTGGCCTGTAAATACTGTTTTGCAGAAGAAGGCGAATATCATGGCCGGCGAGCCATTATGAGCTATGAAGTCGGAAAAAAAGCATTGGATTTTCTGATTGCAAACTCCGGAAACCGTGTGAATCTGGAAGTAGACTTCTTTGGTGGTGAGCCATTGATGAACTGGCAGGTGGTGAAGGATCTTGTTGTTTACGGAAGAAGTTTGGAAAAACCAAATAATAAAAAATTCCGTTTTACATTAACCACAAACGGTGTATTATTAAATGATGAAATTCTTGCATTCGCCAATCAGGAGATGAGTAATATTGTTCTTAGTATTGACGGAAGAAAAGAAGTACATAATTATATGCGTCCTCACAGGGGTGGTCAGGGCAGTTATGATGAAATAGTACCAAAGTTTAAAAAGGTTGCAGAGAGCCGAGAACAGATGAACTATTATGTGCGAGGTACGTTTACCAGACATAATCTGGATTTCTCAGAGGATGTAAAGCATTTGGCAGACTTGGGATTTAAGCAGATTTCTGTGGAACCTGTTGTGGCAGATGAAAAAGAAGAATATGCAATTCGTGAGAGTGATATTCCTGGATTGAAAGAACAATACGATAAACTGGCAATGGAATTGCTGAAACGCCAGAAAGAGGGAAAAGGAGTTAACTTTTTCCATTTTATGATTGACCTGGAAGGTGGTCCCTGTGTGGCGAAGCGTTTGTCTGGCTGCGGTTCGGGAACAGAATATCTTGCTGTAACACCTTGGGGCGATTTTTATCCTTGCCATCAGTTTGTAGGACAGGAAGAATTCCTTATGGGTAATGTTGAGGAAGGAATTGTTAAGACGGAGATTCGCGATCGTTTTAAATCCTGTAATGTATATGCAAAAGAAAAATGTAAGGATTGTTTTGCAAAGTTTTATTGTAGTGGTGGTTGTGCGGCAAATTCATATAACTTTACCGGTGATATTAACGGTGCCTATGAAATTGGCTGTGAATTGCAAAGAAAGCGTATTGAATGCGCTATTATGATAAAAGCGGCATTAGCCAACGAGGAAAAGGAGAACTAAAAATGAAAAAGAGTAAAGGAATTATTACACTGATTGCCGTAATAGTATTACTGACATTTTTTGGTTATACGGCAGTATATGGTTTGGGCACAGAAGAAGCAGGAGCTGCTTCGGGGATTAAGCAGGGCTTAGACTTAGCAGGTGGTGTAAGCATTACATATCAGGTCGTAGGTGATGAAAATCCATCCAAAGAGGATATGGCAGATACCATTTACAAGCTTCAAAAACGTGTAGAAGGATATAGTACGGAATCACAGGTATATCAGGAAGGCGGCGACAGAATCAATATTGAGATTCCTGGAGTATCAGATGCCAATGCAATCCTGGCGGAGCTTGGAAAGCCAGGTTCTCTGTATTTTATTAGCCAGACAGACAGCGAAGGCAATGCGAACTACGAAATCGACCCTGCGACGTATGGCTACAAATTAAATAAAACAATTGATGAATTAATTGCAGATGGTTCTATAGTAGTGACAGGTACCGAAGTAAAATCGGCACAGGCAGGTCAGATTACCAATGATATGGGTAATAAAGACTATGCAGTCGATTTGGAGTTTACGCAGGAAGGCAGTGCTAAATTTGCAGCTGCTACGGAAAAAGCATTTGCTGCAAAACAAACAATTGCGATTTATTATGATAGCCAATTTGTAAGCGTTCCAACAGTAAGTTCCGTTATTTCCAATGGACAGGCTAATATTACGAATATGTCATCCTATGAAGCAGCAGAATCTTTAGCCTCCACGATTCGTATCGGTGGATTGAAGTTGGAACTGGAAGAATTAAGATCCAATGTAGTAGGTGCTCAGTTAGGTGAAGCAGCTATTTCAACCAGTATCAAAGCCGGTATCATTGGATTTGCAATTGTTGCATTATTTATGATTGCAACCTACCTGATTCCGGGTGTTGCATCTGCAGTTGCATTAAGCATTTATGTTGCGTTGATGGTTATTCTGTTAAATGCATTTGATATTACGTTAACACTCCCGGGTATTGCGGGTATTATACTGAGTATTGGTATGGCAGTAGATGCCAATGTTATTATCTTTGCAAGAATTCGCGAAGAGCTTGCAAAAGGAAAGACCGTAAGCTCCGCCATTAAAATTGGATTCCAAAAAGCCTTATCTGCCATTATTGATGGTAATATTACAACTTTGATTGCAGCATTGGTACTTGGAATTAAAGGTTCAGGCGGTGTAAAAGGTTTTGCACAGACTCTGGCATTAGGTATTGTTTTATCTATGTTTACAGCCTTAGTCATTACAAAGCTGATTTTGAATGCGCTTTATGCAATTGGACTTAAGGATGAAAAGTTCTATGGTAAAGCAAAAGAGCTGAAGACTATTCACTTTGTTTCCAAAAAGAATATTTTCTTCTCGGTATCTTTAGCTGTTATAGCTGCTGGATTTGTATTTATGGGTGTGAATAAAGCAAATGATGGACAGGTATTAAATTACAGTCTTGAATTTAAGGGAGGTACTTCAACCAATATCACTTTTAACGAAGATCTATCGATTGCTGATATTGAGGCAAAGGTGGTTCCTGTTGTAACAAATGTAACGGGAGACAAGAGTATTCAGACACAGAAAGTATCTGGGACGAACGAAGTCATTATTAAAACAAGAACTTTATCGGTAGATGAAAGAGAGGCTCTTGATTCTGCATTAGAAGAAACCTTTAATGTGGATAAAGAAAAAATCACTGCAGAAACGATTAGTTCTACGGTAAGTGATGAGATGAAAGCGGATGCCATTATTGCGGTATTGATTGCTACGGTATGTATGCTGCTTTATATCTGGTTCCGTTTTAAAGATGTACTTGTTGCAGCAAGTGCGGTTACCGCGTTGCTACATGATGTATTGGTGGTATTAGCTTTCTATGCAGTTGCAAAAGTGTCTGTCGGCAGTACCTTTATTGCATGTATGCTCACGATTGTCGGTTACTCAATAAATGCAACCATTGTTATATTTGATAGAATTCGTGAGAATATGGCAGATAAGAAGAAAACAGATGAACTAATGGAAATTGTAGACAGAAGTATTTCACAAACGTTATCAAGAAGTATCTTTACTTCGTTAACAACATTTATCATGGTTGCCGTACTTTTCATATTAGGCGTGACATCGATTCGTGAATTTGCACTTCCATTAATGGTTGGTATTGTTTGCGGTACATATTCTTCCGTATGTATTGTAGGAGGATTGTGGTATACATTAACGACGAAAATCAACCCGGAAAAACAAGTAGAAAAGAAAACAAAAAAGTCTAAATAGAACTACTCAAAATAGCATCTGGTAACAGATGCTATTTTTAAAAAAGAAGAGGTATAGAATGGCGAACTGGTTTGTAACAACGAAAAAGGCAGATTTTAACAGGATTGCAGAGAAATTCAATATAAGTCCGATGATAGCCCGGATTATTCGGAATCGTGATGTGATAGAAGAAGAGGAAATCGAACAATTCCTTTATGGAACGCTGGAAGATTTATATGCACCAATTCTTTTAAAAGATATGGAGAAAGCAGCCTTTTTGATACAGGATAAAATAAATCAGAAAGAACCTATACGTATCATAGGGGATTATGATATTGATGGTGTTTGTTCGACCTATATTCTGAAAAAGGGACTACAGGCATGTGGAGCCAGGGTGGATACAGCTATACCACATCGTATACATGATGGATATGGAATAAATGAACAACTCATAGACAAGGCATATGAAGAAGGAATTGATACGATTATTACCTGCGATAATGGAATCGCAGCCTATGAACAAATCGAACATGCTAACCAATTAGGCATGACGGTTATAATCACAGATCATCATGAGATTCCCTTTCAGGAGAAGGAAAATGGAGAAAAAGAATATCAATTACCTCCGGCAGCTGCCGTTATAGACCCCAAACAGGAGGGCTGTATGTATCCATTTTCATCTATCTGTGGAGCAGTGGTTGCTTATAAGCTTGTACAATTTTTAGTAGAAGTGATGCAGGGAGAAGATAATGTACTACTGGAGCTTCTGGAATTTGCAGCAATTGCCACAATAGGCGATGTCATGCCTTTGCTCAATGAAAATAGATTGATTGTGAAATATGGACTGGCATCAATCATGCACACCAGAAATATCGGTTTGCGTGCTTTAATAACGGTAAATGGATTGGAACAAAAGGCATTATCCCCATATCATATTGGATTTGTCATCGGTCCCTGCTTAAATGCCACAGGGCGTCTGGACAGCGCCACAAGAGCATTGGAATTATTTGACACCCAGGAGGAAGCAAAAGCAGCCATTATCGCGGGTGATTTAAAGGCATTAAATGACAGCCGAAAAGAGATGACAGCAAAGGGTGTAGAAGAGGCAATACACCAGATTGAGGAATCAAAGATGAAAAATGATAAGGTCCTGGTCGTGTATTTACCAGAATGTCATGAAAGTCTGGCTGGTATTATTGCGGGAAGGATTCGTGAAAAGTATGGGAAACCAGCCTTTGTATTAACCAATGGGGAGGAGGGTGTAAAAGGATCTGGACGTTCTATCGAGGCGTATCACATGTATGAAGAAATGACAAAGCATAAGGAGCTTTTTACTAAATTTGGAGGGCATAAGCTTGCAGCCGGTTTATCACTGGAAGAAAAAAATGTAGAACGCTTTCATGTGCTTATGAATCAGACGACAACTCTGACAGACGACGACTTCATAGAGAAAATACAGGTTGATATCCCGATGCCTTTACGCTTTGCAACAAAAGAATTCACAGAAGAAATCAGTTTACTGGAACCGTTTGGAATGGGAAATCCGAAGCCTCTGTTTGCACAGAAAGCGGTTTCTTTCATAAGCGGAAGAATTCTGGGTCAAAATAAAAATGTAGGAAAATATGTAGTGGCAGATGAGCAGAATAATCGTTATGATATGGTTTACTTTGGTGATATTGAGAAATTAAATCAGTATATTGAGGAACGTTTTGGACTGGAACAAAAGTTATCCTTGTACGAAAATAGGAAAACAACGATAAAGCTAGCTGTCTGCTATTATCCGGAAATAAACGAATATCGTGGAAATAAGAATCTTCAAATAGTAATGAAGGACTATCAATAAGAATCATCGGGAAACATTAAGAGAATGCTTAGATATATTTAATAAAGTTTGTCCTTTTTTTATAAATTGTACACATTTTGAACACATTTCTTTGTTAGAATAGGTATTGGATAGTTGAAGAACACTCACTATCTCCCCCCCCTCATAAGATGGAAGGCGCCAATCTTGTTTCGCTGCAAGATTGGCGCTTTTCTTCATGTAATAGGAAATTGCTCCTGCCAGTGCAGTGTTAGGATTGCGAACTTGTTCACTATTTTATATGAGATGCTTGCTTGACAAAAGTTGAAAAGAATATGGAATTATGCTATTCTAAAAAAAGTGCATGAATGGTAATAGAAAGCAAAATGCTTGGAAAGACGTGGTTATCAATATGACAAAATTGGAAGATTTACTACAAAAGCTTGATTTTGAATGTATATGTGGAAATACGAATGTAGAGATTTCAGAGGTCTTATATGACTCTCGGAAAGTGATAAAGGACTGTTTATTTATTTGCATAGAGGGTGCCAATTCAGATGGTCATGCGTATGCAAAAGAGGTAGTTGAGAAAGGGGCAAAGGTATTGGTGGTATCCAAGGATGTTAGTTTGCCGCCGAATAGCACTGCAACGGTTCTTAAGGTTAAGAATACACGCTATGCAATGGCGTTCATTGCAGCCGCTTATTTTGGAAATCCGGCGGATAAGATGAAGATTATTGGGATTACCGGAACAAAAGGAAAAACCACCACCACTTATTTGGTAAAGGATATGCTGGAAAAAGCAGGACATAAGGTGGGATTGGTTGGAACCATAGAGGCAATCATTGGAGACAAAAAAATTCCGGCAAGTAATACAACACCGGAATCTTTCGTTTTACAAAGTTATTTTAAGGAAATGGAACAGGCGGGTTGCGACATTGTGGTCATGGAGGTGTCTTCACAAGGCTTGATGCTGCATCGTACACAGGGCTTTACCTTTGAACTTGGCATTTTTACCAATATGGAGCCAGATCATATAGGTCCAAATGAGCATGCAAGCTTTGAAGAATATATGGCATGCAAAGGCCTGTTATTTAAACAATGCAGAACGGGTATTGCAAATGCGGATGATAAACATTGTGATACAGTTATGCAGGGACATACCTGTACTCTGGAAACCTATGGATTTTCAGAAAAAGCAGATTTACGTGCTATCAATACAAAATTAGTTACACGCCCAGGATGCTTAGGAGTTGCGTTTGATGTAGAAGGTGTGATGAATTTTAGCGTAGAAGTGGATACTCCAGGTAGATTTAGTGTCTACAATGCGCTGGCAGCCATGGCTATCTGCAGACATTTCAATGCTTCTGAAGCAGATATTAAAAGGGCGTTATTGGAGGCAAAAGTAAAAGGACGTATTGAGATGATAAAGGTATCCGATGAATTTACTTTAATGATTGACTACGCACATAATGCAATGGCATTAGAAAGCTTATTGGCGACATTAAAGGAATATCAGCCCAAACGCTTGGTATGTTTATTTGGCTGTGGTGGAAACCGCTCAAAATTAAGAAGGTATGAGATGGGTGAAGTAAGTGGAAAATTGGCAGATCTCACTGTAATTACCTCTGACAATCCAAGATTTGAAGAACCGCAGGATATTATAAATGATATAAAGACAGGTATTTCCAAAACCAGTGGAAAATATATTGAAATTGCGGACCGTAGGGAAGCTATTGCATATGTAATCAAACATGGTGAACCGGGTGATGTAATTGTACTTGCTGGAAAGGGTCATGAAGATTATCAGGAAATCAAAGGGGTGCATTACCCAATGGATGAACGTGTGATTATATCAGAGATATTATCCCAAAAATAACCGGAACTACGGAACAAAACAAAAAAGACGAGGGGAGTAGATATGGAAGGGAAGTATGCCAATATTATTATCGATATTTCTCATGAAAAAGTAGACAGACCATTTCAGTATCGAATTCCCCAGTTATTAATAGGAAAGATAGCAGTTGGCATGGAAGTGGTAATACCCTTTGGAAGGGGGAATACTGCAAGAAACGGTTATGTGATAGGGATTACGGATGAGTCTTCTTATGAAGAAGATAAACTGAAAGAGGTAATTGAAATCAAAGAAGACCGCATGAATATGGAAACAGACCTGATTCGTCTGGCTGCATGGCTGAAGGAACAATATGGTTCTACCATGATAGCAGCATTGAAGACAGTATTACCGGTGAAACAGAAAATAAGAGCTGTTGAAAAAAGGTCGGTCACGTTGATTCTGGAAGAAAAAGAGGCAGAACAAAAGCTTCAGTTTTTTCAGAAAAAGCACCAGGTTGCCAGAGCAAGATTATTAGAACAATTGATTATAGAAAAGACCCTTCCGCAGGAATTAGTGACTGGAAAATTAAATGTGCCGCTAAAAACGATTCAGGCAATGGAGGCATTAGGGGTTTTATATGTTTCGAGTGAAAATATATATCGAAATCCAGTAAAATGTCAGAGTACAGCCGAACAAAAGAAAGACCTAAGCGAAGAACAGAAAACGATAATTCAAGATATATTATCGGATGCAGCACAGCAAAAACTGGGTAATTATCTGATTCATGGGATTACAGGAAGCGGGAAGACAGAAGTCTATATGGAATTGATTGCAGGTATCATTTCACAGGGAAAGCAGGCAATCGTGCTGATACCGGAGATTGCACTTACCTATCAGACGCTGCTACGCTTTTACAGGAGGTTTGGAGATAAAGTATCGGTTATGAATTCCAGGTTATCACAGGGGGAGCGGTTTGACCAGTTTGAACGTGCCAGAAAGGGTGCTATAGATATAATGATTGGTCCCCGTTCGGCATTATTCACACCATTTCAGAGATTGGGACTCATCATTATGGATGAAGAGCAGGAAGGCAGCTATAAAAGTGAAACCATGCCACGTTATCATGCGAGAGAAGTGGCTATGAAGATTGCTGCTATGCATAAGGCGGGTGTTGTTTTTGGCTCGGCAACTCCTTCCCTGGAAGTATATCATATGGCAAAAAGCGGAAGATGCAAGCTGTATGAACTGACCAAACGCCTTACCGGTGGTACACTGCCAATGGTATATACCATTGATTTAAGAGAAGAATTAAAACAGGGAAACCGTTCCATTTTTAGCAGAAAATTACAAGAGCTAATGCAGGACAGACTTGAAAAGAAACAACAGATTATGTTATTTCTAAATAGAAGAGGATATGCGGGTTTCATTTCCTGCCGTTCCTGCGGACATGTAATGAAATGTCCGCATTGTGATGTTGCCTTATCCGAGCATAAGGGAGGCAGGCTGATTTGCCACTATTGTGGCTATGAAGAGCCGATGGTTCACAAGTGCCCGGTCTGTGGTTCGCCATTTATAACAGGATTTAAAGCGGGAACACAGCAAATTGTAGAAGCTCTGTACAAACTGTATCCGCAGGC
This sequence comes from Lachnospiraceae bacterium, assembly GCA_028692055.1. Lineage (GTDB taxonomy): Bacteria > Bacillota > Clostridia > Lachnospirales > Lachnospiraceae > SZUA-378. The sequence continues at coordinate 10,315 of JAQUYA010000043.1, forward strand.
AAAAATACTCCGTATGGATGCGGACACTACGAAAAGCAAGGACAGTTATGACACCATACTTTCTGCATTCTCGAATCAGGAGGCCGATATTCTGGTAGGCACCCAGATGATTGTAAAAGGACATGATTTTCCAAATGTAACATTAGTCGGTGTTTTGGCGGCGGATTTGTCATTGCATGCCAATGATTACCGTGCAGGGGAAAGAACCTTTCAATTATTGACACAGGCGGTTGGAAGGGCAGGGAGAGGAAAAGAAGCTGGAGAAGCAGTTATTCAAACCTATCAGCCAGAGCATTATAGTGTTATTTATGCTGCCAAGCAGGACTACAAAGGATTTTATGAAGAAGAAATGCTCTATCGTGATATGCTGCAGTATCCGCCGGTTGCACAAATGATGGTGGTATTGATTTCCTCCCGAACAGAAGAAAGTGGTATGGAGCTGGCGAAGAAAATTATTATATTCCTAAAAAAATCACCGAATATGGAAGAGGAGAAAGGTAAGCTGCAGATAATTGGACCTGCAGCTGCAACACTGGGCAAAATAAATGATATTTTTCGGACGGTTTTATATTTAAAACATAGAGAATATGAACAATTAATAAACAGTAGGAGTCAAATAGAAGGGTTTGTGGAAACCTTAGAATTAAAAAACGAATCGGTACAATTCGATTTTAATCCAATGAATGCATATTAAAGAAAAAGGAGAATAAGGTTGAAAGAAATCTTTCAACCCCTTGATTTGTACGCGACCAAAGGTCGCAGATGGGAGCTAAAGATGGCAATTCGCAATATTAGAGAAATGGGCGATGAGGTATTAAATAAAACCTGTAAAGAAGTAAAAGAGATGACACCACGCCTGCAGGAATTAATTGATGATATGTTTGATACAATGTATGATGCTTATGGAGTAGGACTGGCAGCTCCACAGGTAGGGATTCTAAAAAGAATTGTAGTGATAGATACAACGGGTGAGGATCCGCATGTGTTGATTAATCCACGCATCGTGGAAACCAGTGGGGAGCAAACCGGTAATGAAGGTTGTCTCAGCGTTCCGGGAAAAACGGGTATTGTGACAAGACCTAATTATGTGAAAGCAGTTGCATTAAACGAAAAAATGGAACCGATTGAATTGGAAGGAACTGAATTGCTGGCACGCGCTATTTGTCACGAGCTGGAACACCTTGAGGGTCACCTTTATGTGGAAAAGGTGGAAGGTGAACTCATGGATGTACCGGAGTATGAAGAAGATGATGATGATGAATAATGTGAGAGAAAGGCATGGTTATTAATATGAAGATAGTGTTTATGGGAACGCCGGATTTCGCGGTTGGCGCATTGCAGGCAATCATTGATGCAGGGCATGAAGTGGTGGCAGTCGTAACGCAGCCAGATAAACCAAAGGGTCGAGGCAAAGAAATGCAGCTTACTCCGGTAAAAGAGTGTGCATTAAAATATGGGATACCAGTATTTCAGCCTGTTAAAATTAAAACAGAAGATGCAGTTGCAACACTTCGTGAGTTTCAGGCAGATATTTTCGTAGTGGCGGCCTTTGGGCAGATATTGAGCAAAGAAATATTGGAAATGCCACGTTTCGGGTGTATTTGTATTCACGCATCCCTGCTACCAAAATACCGTGGCGCAGCGCCAATTCAGTGGGCAATCATAGATGGAGAAACGGAAACCGGGGTAACCATTATGCAGATGGATCCGGGTGTGGATACGGGTGACATGCTGATGAAAAAAGTAGTACCAATTACAGCGGTGGAAACAGGAGAAAGTCTGCACGATAAATTAATGAAAGCAGGCGCAGAGCTTATTGTAGAGGCATTACCGGCAATTGCGAATGGTACGTTGATTCCAGAGAAGCAGAAGGAAGAAGATACCTGCTATGCGAAAATGTTAACAAAGTCGCTGGGACTCATTGATTGGACAAAAGAAGCCGAAGCGATTGAACGACTAATTCGTGGATTGAATTCATGGCCAAGTGCATATACTTATTACAATGGTAAAACATTAAAAATCTGGAGTGCAGAAGTAGAAAACAGCGAACCTGCTGCTGCACAACAGCCTGGTATGATAACAGAAGTGAGAAAAGACGGCCTGGTGGTGGCAACCGGCAGGAAACAATTATGTATTACAAGTGTTCAGCTTGAGGGTAAGAAGAGAATGAGTGTTCATGACTTTCTATTAGGAAATCAGATTACAAAAGATTGTAAATTAGGAAAAACCGTTTAGGAGGTAACGCTTATGTATTTCGGATATGGTTATGGATATTATATGGATTGGACTTATATACTGGTGCTGATTGGTGCGGTGCTTTCGATTGTGGCATCAACACGTGTGCAATCAACATTTAATAAATATGCAAGGGTACGCAGTATGACCGGCATGACTGGGGCAGAAGCAGCGCAAAGACTGCTACGTAACGCTGGAATTAATGATGTACGAATTGAACATATCAATGGAAATTTGACCGATCATTATGATCCAAGGAATAAAGTGCTGCGGTTATCTGATGCAACCTATGGCTCTAATTCGGTAGCTGCAGTTGGCGTGGCGGCACATGAATGTGGACATGCCATTCAACATCAGGTAGGTTATGTACCATTACAGATTCGTTCGGCACTGGTGCCGGCAGCCAATATTGGATCCAGACTGGGGATTCCGATTATTATTCTGGGAGTTCTTCTGAGCTATAATTATACGCTTGTACAAGTAGGAATATGGGTATTTGCACTGGCAGTTGCATTTCAAATCATTACTTTGCCGGTAGAGTTTAATGCTTCCAACCGTGCAGTAAAGCTTTTGGATCAACAGGGAATACTGGCGGGACAGGAAGTGTCGGATTGCCGTAAGGTATTGGGTGCTGCTGCACTGACCTATGTGGCAGCCGCTGCATCTTCTATCCTACAGCTGTTAAGACTCGTTCTTATATTTGGCGGCGGAAGAAACAACAGAGATTAAAGAAGCATTCAGAGGGGAGTTTATGTGGCTGAAAAAAGTGTAAATACAAGAGAATTAATATTGGAAATGTTATTGGAAATTACTTCGGGAAAAGAGTACAGTCATTTAGTAATCCGAAATGTATTGGACAAATATAATTATCTGAAGCCGGAAGAAAAATCTTTTATGAAACGTATTTGTGAAGGAACGCTGGAACGAATGATTCAGATTGATTACGTACTGAACCAATATTCCAATACAAAAGTAAATAAAATGAAACCGGTAATTCGAAATATCCTGCGTATGAGTGTTTATCAGATTTTATTTATGGACGCGGTACCGGATTCGGCAGCCTGTAACGAAGCAGTAAAATTAGCGGAACGAAAAAAATTTCATCAGTTAAAAGGGTTTGTAAACGGAGTACTTCGTACCATTTCCAGACAAAAGGATGCAATTTCTTATCCGGAAAAAAATGAAAATTTGTTGCAGTACCTATCCATACGGTATTCGATGCCTGAATGGATTATAACCAGATGGCTTTCAGAGTATGATAATGACACGGTAGAGAAAATTTTGCAGGGGCTTTTAAAAGAGCATGCAGTAATGCTTCGTATGGATGAAAATTTATCCGAGGGAAAAATAAAAGAGCTGATACAAAAAATAGAAGAAAGTGGGATTCGTATTACCAGACATCCTTATTTGTCCTATGCATATCAGCTTGAAAATCTGGAAGGCGTTAGAAACCTACCCGGATTTCAGGAAGGAAAAGTGACTATACAGGATATTAGTTCCATGTTTGTGGCACAGGTGGCAGATATACAGCAGGGCAACCGGATTATTGATGTATGTGCGGCCCCAGGTGGAAAATCCTTACATGCAGCCTGTAAACTACAGGGAAGTGGTATGGTAGAAGCACGGGATTTGACCGAATATAAAACAAATATGATACAAGAGAATATTGATCGTATGCAATATACAAATATAAAAACAGTAATTGCAGATGCACTTATACATCAAGAGGAATCTGACGAAACAGCGGACGTTGTATTTGCCGATTTACCTTGCTCCGGTCTGGGTGTAATGGGAAAGAAACGGGATATAAAATATAAGGTTACACAGGAATCTTTAAAAGAAATTGCTGATTTACAGCAATCGATTCTGAAAGTAATACAAAACTATGTGAAACCGGGTGGTACGCTTATTTATAGTACCTGTACGATTAACAAACAGGAAAATGAAGAAATGGTGCAATGGTTTACCGCGCAGTATCCATATCAATTAGAAAGTCTGGACAAATATCTGCCAGAGGTGTTACATAGTGAAACAACGGAAAAAGGGTATTTACAGCTTTTACCGGGAATACATGAATCAGATGGTTTCTTCATTGCACGTCTGAGAAAACAGAAATAAACGAAAACAGTAATGTGGAAAAGAAAGCAAGGTTTTTATGATAGATATTAAGTCGTATGATTTGACAGAATTGGAAGAGGAAATAATTTCCATAGGTGAAAAAAAATTCCGGGCGAAACAATTGTATGAATGGATGCATGTTCGTATGGCACGGGATTTTGACGAAATGACGAATTTATCCAAGGAGTTTCGGGAAAAATGTAAGGAACGCTACACGTATACTTCTTTACAGGCAATCAGAGTGCAGGAGTCAGCAATCGATGGTACCAGAAAATTTTTGTTTGAGCTGGCAGATGGAAATGTAGTGGAAAGTGTATGGATGAAGTACAAATTTGGAAATTCTGTTTGTATTTCTTCTCAGGTAGGCTGCCGAATGGGCTGTCGCTTCTGTGCTTCCACACTGGATGGTCTCGAACGTTGCCTGCTTCCTTCTGAAATGTTAGACCAGATTTATGCGATTACAAGGATCACAGGAGAACGGGTATCAAATGTAGTCGTCATGGGTACCGGAGAACCAATGGATAATTATGAAAATCTGTTGAAATTTATTACACTTCTCACGGATAAGAATGGACTCAACATCAGTCAACGTAATATCACGGTATCCACATGTGGAATCGTACCACGAATGCGTCAGCTTGCAGATGAAAAATTGCAGATTACATTGGCTTTATCCTTACATGCAACCACGGATGAAAAGAGAAGGAGACTCATGCCAATTGCAAATAAATACAATTTGCGTGAATTGATGGAAACCTGCGCATACTATTTTGATAAGACAGGCAGACGAATCACATTTGAGTATAGTCTGGTCGGTGGTGTCAATGATACAAAGGAAGATGCGGAGCAGCTGATTGAACTGGTAAAACCATTGCATTGCCATGTTAATCTGATTCCGGTAAATCCAATCGAGGAACGTGATTTTGTTGAATCTGGCAAGCATGAAGTGCAGGAGTTTAAAAATAAACTTGAAAAAAACAAAATAAATGTTACTATTAGAAGGGAAATGGGTCGGGATATTGACGGCGCATGTGGACAGCTTAGACGTAGACACAAGTGCGAAGTGTGAAGAATAATTCTAGGACATGAAAGTACGAAAATAAGAAATGGAGGCAGCACACGATGTTAAAGACATTTTCTATTACTGACATTGGGAAAAAAAGACTATTAAATCAAGATATTGTTTTTACATCGGAAAAAGCAATCGGTAATCTGCCGAATGTATTTATTGTTGCCGATGGAATGGGTGGGCATAAGGCTGGTGATTATGCATCCCGTTACACGGTAGAGATTGTTACAAAGGAAATTGAACAGTCAGAAGAACAGAATCCAATCCGGATTATTCGACAGGCAGTTGAAAAAGCCAATCAACGAATTAGGGAAGCCGCAGAAGCGGATGAACGACTGGAAGGTATGGGAACAACGATTGTTGTAGCTACCTGCGACAAGGATATTTTACGTGTGGCCAATGTTGGGGACAGTCGATTATATATTGTAAATAGAGAGATACAGCAGATTACCAGAGATCATTCTTTAGTAGAAGAAATGGTACGTATGGGAGGTATTGACAGAGAAAGCGCAAGGATACACCCAGATAAGAATATAATAACCAGAGCCGTAGGCGCACAGGATAGCGTGGATGTAGATTTCTTTCAGGTGAAATTACAGCCACAGGATACAATTCTGATGTGTTCGGATGGTTTGACAAATATGCTGGAAGATGAAGAGATATGCACGATTATTAATGCACAGGGAGATGTCGCTTCAAAGGCAGAAGAACTGGTAAAGGCCGCTAATAATAATGGTGGTAAAGACAACATTGCCGTAATAATTATTGAACCGTTGATAGACGAGGTGGAACTATGATTAAAATAGGAATGCTGATAGCCGACCGTTATGAAGTGCTGGATAAAGTAGGCACAGGTGGTATGGCTGATGTATATAAAGCAAAAGACCACAAACTAAACAGATTTGTGGCAATGAAGGTGTTAAAGCAGGAGTTTAGCGAAAATACAAATTTTGTGCATAAGTTTAGGGCAGAGGCTCAGGCAGCAGCTGGATTAATGCATCCAAACATTGTGAATGTGTACGATGTAGGAGAAGAAGGCGGTATCTATTATATTGTTATGGAGCTGGTAGAGGGCATTACTTTAAAAAGATACATTGAAAAAAAAGCCAGATTATCTGTAAAGGAAGCGATTAGTATTGCCATTCAGGTATCTATGGGAATCGAAGCAGCACACAATAATCATATCATTCACAGAGATATAAAACCACAAAACATTATTATTTCAAAAGAAGGAAAAGTAAAGGTAACTGATTTTGGTATTGCAAAGGCTGCAACCAGTAATACGATTACTTCAAATGTTATGGGTTCCGTACACTATACATCTCCAGAACAGGCGCGAGGTGGATATAGTGATGAAAAAAGTGATATTTATTCGTTAGGTATCACTCTGTTTGAAATGCTGACAGGCAGGGTTCCGTTTAATGGAGAAACAACAGTTGCTATTGCAATCAAACATATTCAGGAGGAACTGCCTTCACCGAGGAACTTTGTACCGGAGATTCCTATCAGTGTAGAGCAGATTGTATTTAAGGCAACGCAGAAAAGCCCTGACCGACGTTATCAGTCTATGGCAGAGCTAATAGCAGATTTAAAGAAGTCTTTAATTAGTCCAGATGAGGATTTTGTAAAAGTAGTTGATTTTAATAACCAGGAAGAAACAAAAATGATATCTGATATGGACATGGTACAGATAAAGAAGCAGGCTTACAAGCCAGAAGCTGAAGATATAGACATACCGGTGAGTGCACCGAAGAAAAAGGCAAAATCGGTGCAGCAGCCTGTAAGAACAAAGAGTGTGCAAAACACAAAAAATAATGTTAAACCTGTCAAAAATACAAAAAAATCCAGATATGAGGAATATGATGATGACGAGGACTACGATCCAAAGATGGAAAAGGCAACAACCATACTGACTATTATCGTGGCAGTTATTATCGGTTGTGTTTTATTATTTCTGGCAGGAAGAGCGGTCGGATTATTTCCGACAGATGCGGCAAATGAGGAAGATGCCACCACTTCGAATGAGGTGATTATGCCAGAGGTAGTTGGCAGAAGTCTGGCAGAAGCTCAGGAAGCATTGGATGCAGAGGGGATTAAGTATACAATTGTATATGATGTTTCAACGAAGTATGATAAAAACACAGTTATGGAAAGCAGTATTGAAAAAGGAACTGCAGTTAGCAGTACCGATACCGCAACGTTAACAGTTAGCGCGGGTTCAGATGGAGTCAAAGTCCCGGATGTGACTGGACTTTCAGAGGCAGAAGCAACCGCTTCTTTGGAAAAAGAAGGCTTTACGGTAAAGAAAATGACGGAAGCTTCTAAGAGTGGAACCAAAGGAAATGTTTTATCCCAGTCACCAGAAGCAGGAAGTATCATTGCGCGTAATGGAACAGTAAGTATTGTAATAAGTGGAGATGCCGAGGAAGATGTGGTTCAGGTTCCAGAAGTGCGAGGCATGACAGCAGAAGCCGCGAAGGCAGCTCTGGAAGCCTCCGGCTTAACAGTTGGAACGGTTACGGAAGTAGAGAATGCAGAGTATGATGCAGGAACAGTCTGCTATCAAAGTTATTCCGCAGGTCAGGAACAGGAAAAAGGCACCGAGGTAGAATTAAGGATTAGCTTAGGCGCAACATATTCCTGCAATGTCAGCGTTGCAGCACCGGAAGATTATCAGGGTGGAAATGCTACCGTAGTATTATCGGCAGCCGATACAGGGGCAATTCTCTTTAATACGACGACTTCTACATTTCCGGTAGCAATCAATATCAGTGGAATAACGACAACAGATACCGGAATTGTGACGATTTCCTATTCGATACCGGTTAACCCACCGGAAATAGGTGCAGACGGACAGCCTGTATCATCAAAATTGAAGGCAAGTGAGCAAACAGTTCAATTTACAAAGGAAAATGTGTAAAGATGCAGGGAAAAATTATAAAGGGGATTGCAGGATTTTATTATGTGCATGTACTTGAAAAAGGTATCTTTGAGTGCAAAGCAAAGGGAATTTTTCGGAAAGAGCATAACAAGCCGCTGGTCGGAGATAATGTGGAACTTCAAGTATTAAATGAAGAAGAGAAGCTTGGCAATGTGGAAAAGATACTGCCACGAAAAAATGCGCTGATTCGGCCGGCGGTTGCAAATGTGGATCAGGCAATGGTTATTTTTTCAATTACGAAACCTGCACCTAGTTTTAATCTGCTGGATCGTTTTTTGATTACGATGGAACGACAGCAGATACCCTGCATTATTTGCTTTAATAAAGAAGATATTGCAGCAGAGGAAGAAAGAAACGAACTTATCAAGGCGTATGGAACCTGCGGCAACCAGTTATTATTTGTAAGTGCAAAAGAAAAAAGCGGAATAGAGGAGATAAAAAAATATCTGCGAGGCAGGACAACGACTGTTGCCGGACCAAGCGGTGTTGGAAAATCTTCTATTGTTAATTGTCTGCAGGAAGATATTGACATGGAAACCGGTTCTATCAGCAACAAGATTGAACGTGGAAAGCATACCACCAGACATTCCCAGCTGATAGCAATTGAAGAAGATACATTTATTTTTGATACACCGGGATTTAGTTCTCTCAGCATCCAGGATATTGAGAAAGAGGAACTGGGAAAATATTATCCGGAATTTGTACTATATGAGAAAGATTGCAAGTTTCAGGGATGTGCGCACATACACGAACCGGTATGTGGTATAAAAGAAGCTTTAAAAGAGGGAAAGATTAGTCAGACCAGATATGATAATTATTGCGTTTTATATCAGGAATTAAGTGATAAAAAGAAATATTAGCGTGAAAGAAAGAATGGAGATTATTATGATGATTCTGTCACCATCTATATTAGCAGCAGATTTCCTAAACCTGGGAGAAGATATTAAGGCAATCGATGAAGCTGGAACACAGTATATCCACATTGATGTTATGGATGGATGCTTTGTGCCGGCAATTTCTTTTGGAATGCCAATTTTATCTGCGGTTCGTTCTGCTACAGATAAATTTCTGGACGTGCATCTGATGATTGAGAAACCAGAAAGATATGTGGAGGAATTTGCAAGATGCGGTGCAGATGGAATTACCTTTCATCTGGAAGCCTGTGATTGTGTGAAAGAAACCATAGAAAAAATTCATAAATGTGGAAAAAAAGCAGGAATTTCCATTAGTCCGGATACTTCTGTGGAAGCATTGATACCTTTTCTGGAAATGGTAGATATGATTCTGATTATGACGGTATATCCTGGGCGTGGTGGACAACAATTTATTGGTTATTGTGAAGAAAAAGTAAAACAGCTCTACCAAATGATTCGGGAAAGACAGTTACATATTGATATAGAAGTGGATGGCGGCATTAAACTGGATAATTTAGAAATGATTATGAATGCAGGAGCAAATGTAATCGTGGTTGGTTCTGCTGTATTTCAAAAGGGAAAAACAAAGCAGAATACAGAAGCTTTTTTGAAAATATTTAAAGAGAGAGAATAGAGGACATAAGAAATGAAGCTGGGTATTGTAGGATTACCAAATGTAGGAAAAAGTACGTTATTTAATTCATTAACAAAAGCAGGTGCAGAGTCAGCGAATTATCCATTCTGTACGATAGACCCCAATGTAGGAATCGTAACGGTACCGGATGAGAGACTGAAATTACTGGGTGATATGTACCGGTCCAAGAAGGTTACACCGGCAGTTATTGAATTCGTTGATATTGCAGGTCTGGTAAAGGGGGCTTCCAAAGGGGAGGGTCTTGGCAATCAATTCCTGAGCAATATTCGTGAAGTAGATGCGATTGTGCATGTAGTTCGTTGTTTTGAAGATGCCAATGTGGTTCATGTAGATGGAAACATAAATCCAATTCGTGATATTGAAACGATTAATCTGGAACTTATTTTTTCGGATATTGAGATCCTCGAAAGAAGAATTGCAAAGACGAGTAAAGGTGCCAGAATGGACAAGGCTCTGGCTAAAGAACTGGTACTTTTGGAAAACCTGAAGGCACATTTGGAAGCAGGTAATTTAGCATCATCCTTTGCAGACAGTGAGGATGATGACGAAGTCACATGGCGTAAATCTTATAATCTGTTAACGGATAAACCGGTTATCTTTGCAGCAAATGTTTCTGACGAAGATTTGGCAAATGACGGTGCAGAAAATACACATGTAAATGCAGTAAAAGAATTTGCATTAAAGAATGCCAGTGAAGTATTTGTAATTTGTGCACAGATTGAACAGGAAATCTCAGAATTAGACGAAGATGAAAAGGCAATGTTTTTGGAAGATCTTGGATTAAAAGAGTCTGGTTTGGATAAATTAATTAGAGCAAGCTATAAGTTATTAGGATTAATCAGTTATTTAACCGCAGGTGAGGACGAAACAAGGGCATGGACGATTCAGGTCGGAACCAAAGCACCACAGGCGGCTGGTAAAATTCATACAGATTTTGAGAGAGGATTTATCCGTGCTGAAGTAGTCAATTACAAGGATTTACTGGAACAGGGTTCTTTATCAGCTGCTAAGGAGAAAGGCCTCGTTGGTCTGGAAGGTAAAGAATATATCGTAAAAGACGGAGATGTTATATTATTCCGTTTCAACGTCTAGATTGAGAGAGGCAAGGTTATTAATATGAATGAAACAATGGGCGCAAGTGACATTGCATTTCCTCATTTGGGGATTTATTTGGAAAACGTACCAAAGTCATTTTCCGTATTTGGATTTGAAATTGCTTTTTATGGACTAATTATAGGAATTGGCATTTTGCTGGGTGTGCTTGTGGCTGCCAGAGAGGCGAAAGTGACAGGACAGGATCCGGATATATATTGGGATTTCTCTATTTATGCGATTATTTTTTCTATAATAGGAGCACGCATTTATTATGTTGCATTTTCCTGGGACAACTATAAGGATAATCTTTTGAGTATATTGAATACACGTGGTGGAGGAATGGCAATCTACGGAGCTGTGATTGCCGCATTTATTACTCTGGCGGTTTACGCAAAACTTAAAAAGCAAAACTGCTTTCAGATGGCGGATACTGGTGTTGTAGGGTTGGTAGTGGGACAAATTATTGGCCGCTATGGCAATTTTATGAATCGAGAAGCCTTTGGAGAATACACAGATGGATTATTCGCGATGCGCCTGCCAATTGATGCAGTACGTGCGAATGATATATCGGAAGGAATTGCGGCACATATAACCGAGGGTGTAAATTATATTCAGGTACATCCTACCTTTTTATATGAAAGCCTTTGGAATGTTATGGTATTGTTATTAATCTTGCTTTACCATAAAAAGAAAAAGTTTCAAGGCGAGATTTGCTTACTGTATTTAGGTGGTTATGGTCTGGGACGAGCATGGATTGAAGGACTTCGCACGGATCAGCTGGTAATTGGTGGAAGTGGAATTGCTGTTTCACAGATGCTTGCAATTTTATTAGTAATATTTGCAATTGGAATGGATATCGCAGTACGTTTGTTCTTAAAGAAGAAAGATTCGGCACGGAAAGAAAAAGATGAGCTATAGCACAAGATATAGATAGAAAAAAACGAAAAGAACAACATATAGAAATCACTTTATTTTGCCTCTGAAAGAAGCAAAATAAAGTGATTTTTTTTGCAGAAAATTATTGGAAAATTAATAATTTCTTTATAAAAGGCTTGTAATATGAAAGGTTTTACGATAAAATTGATTCATAAGTGGTGAAAAGTGGTGTGAAGTGGAACAAAGTGGCATAAAAGAAACGGAAACCAACTTTTCGTGGCAGACTACTTAAGCAGAGGATTACATATCATGTTTATGGGCGAATACAATCATACAATTGATGTAAAAGGAAGATTGATTATTCCGTCGAAGTTTCGTGAAATTCTGAAAGACGAATTTGTAGTTACGAAGGGCTTGGATGGATGTCTATTCGTGTACGACAATGAGGAATGGAATAAATTTGAAGAAAAGTTAAAATCCCTGCCACTGACGAATAAAGATGCAAGAAAGTTTGTACGTTTTTTTCTGGCTGGTGCTGCCGGTGTTGAGGTTGACAAGCAGGGAAGAATATTAGTACCTTCTGTATTACGTGAATTTGCAGAATTAAATAAAGAGGTTGTACTTGT
>JAQUYA010000137.1 GCA_028692055.1 Lachnospiraceae bacterium
ATGGCTGACTTCTAACTCCGCAGAGCCTCAGATATCTAACCCTTTGACGAATATCTGCGTGTTGCCTTCCGCTATGTTGACGGCGTCACCTTATCGGACGGGGTTTCCACCCGTTAAATATCACACCATTGGCTGGGTGCACCAACATCTTGTGGTTTAAACCTGATTTTCAGCCTTATCACCACAATACGTCATCATTATTATCGCTTCCACGTGGCACGAGAGGATTTATATGATGTCAAACCCATTTAGGTAATATTTAGTAATTTTATTGACCAATTTTTGCTATAATTTTTACCATATTATTCAAAAAGTAGCCTAACTACCTAAGACATATCATTGACAGCCGAAAGGTTGTGGGGATAGGTGAAATACCAGATTAGCATTTTGACTTTGCATTAAAAGATTTCTGCTATCTTCTGCATCGAAAGCAATCCGCAATAAATCCGTTGCTTTCAGGTCGGGATTTCTCATTGCCATTGCTTGTAATAATTTCTGTTGGCAACTATATGCTGTAGTCAATCTATCATATTCTTGCCCTTATCGTACTCCTTCAACAGCAACTTGTATAAGTTTAATCTGCTCTGCTATTTGAGATATCTGCATTTGAGTCATGTAACTCGTTATGGTCTGAGATATTTTTGGTGTACCTTTACGCTCTTAAGTGAAATCGTAGATACTAAATTGTGTCATCCATATGCACACCTGCCTTTTATACTACAAATACAGCTTGTAAATTCTATGAAATATTATTTATCTGGATTATGTTGCTTTTCTAAACTAAAATAATTCCTTTTCCAATCATATCAACTGATGCAATCCATGTCGAAGGTCTTACCTTCCTCTCAGTCTGTAGCACAACCCCCCCGCTGTCCAATTGTTATATAGGTATAATTAATTATCTTTGTTTGAAATTGTAAAGCCAGTTAAAAAGTATCTGCCCCAAAAATATAATTTATAATGGTTTCTACGAACTCATTAAGGTATTCACCATAGATCTCAGTACCCCTCATTGTTTTTATATCAAGTCCGATCTTTTCAACCATCATATAAATGAAACGTGCCATAACTGGATAAGAAGCATGCATCTTAACGCCATCCATTTTACGTAGCATTTCTTCCAACGTCTGCATGACCTTGTTATTCCCAGCCGTAGTTATTTCTCGCAATTTTTCACTGGTTTTCATGATAATTATATTATCTTCAAATAATTTATTGACCTCATCGATACGTTTAAACTGAGAAAGCAGATATTTACGAAAATAATTTTTATGTTGTCCGCTTGCGAACAGTTGGTCAGCAAGTTTTTTTAATTCTTCATTTGATTTCTCCAAATCTATTCTTGCCAGTTCACAGTAAATCTCTTCTTTGTCTTTGAAATAGTTGTAAAAATTCCCTATAGAAATTCCTGCATTCCTTGCAATTTCTTTTGAGTTGGTATTATAAAAGCCTTTTGCTGAGAATAACTGTAAGGCTGATGCCAAAAGTTTTTCTCTGCTTTCAATAGTCCTGCTTTGCACTTTCTTCATGATATATATACTCCTTTTTCTATTAGTTTAAAACATAGTATAATAAAAAGCAAGAAAAAAGTGAACTATAGTTCAAATTTTTCTTGACAAAAATTGAAGCATTTGTTTAAATAAAATTGAACCAAAGTTCATTTTAAAGCAAAGGAGAAAATAAATGAAGACTAAGAAATTATTTAACAAAGACTTCACCATAATGGCGACCGGCCAATTGATTTCCTTATTAGGTAATAGTTTACAGAGGTTTGCATTATCACTGCTTATTTTGGATCTGACCAGATCAGCAGCATTGTTTTCCGTTATTCTGGCCATTACTTATCTGCCTCAGATCTTTCTGGCACCCTTTGGAGGTGTAATTGCTGATCGCTTCAATAAACAAAAGATTATGGTCATTCTGGATACAATATCCGGCAGTATCCTGTTGATTTTTACACTATTCTTTTTGCATGAAAATGCAGCACAGATCTTACCAATTGCTATACTTATGGGTGTGATGGCGATTATCCAGAGCATTTATGATCCAAGTGTACGCGCTTCCATACCGGTGGTCACTGATGCAGGCAATTTAATACAGGCGAATAGCATCGTAAGCGCTGTGTCCTCATTAACGAATCTGTTCAGCCCAATTGTAGCCGGTTTTTTATATGGAATATATAGGATACGTATTATTTTTATCATAAATATCGTTAGCTTCTATTCCTCAGCAGTTATGGAGCTTTTCGTTGCTATTCCGAGCACAAAGCTGGAAAATTCAAAAAAGGCAATGTCTTTTTGTCAGGATATTAAGGATACGCTTCAACTCCTAATTCATCAAAAGCCATTAATCTTCCGCTTCATGTTAATTGCCTGTAGCTTTAATCTATTTCTGCTTCCGGTATATTCTGTCGGACTTCCTTATGTAGAAAAGATAATTATAGGTGTATCGGATGAGATGTATGGCATTTCGGAAGGACTGGTCGGTGCCGGTATGATTGCCGGTGCATTTCTTACCAGTGCTATTTCCAAAAAGCTTCCATTTCAGAAGATGCATTTCTATTTTTCTGCGATAGCAGTGCTTATTTTCGGAATGGGTTGTAGTACGTTTTTAGGGACAAATCTGAAAAATGGATTACTAGTCTCTTACGTTCTCTTGACGTTGTGTTGTGTTTTATTTACATGCATTCTTACGATCGTAAATATTATGAATCTGACCTATATGCAGACGGAAATACCAGAAGAATATATGGGAAAATCAATGGCACTTATTATGTCACTTTCCATTGCACTTATGCCGATCGGACAAATAATTTTCGGAAATCTTTATGACATTTTCAAGAACTCGGTATATAGTATTTATATTCTTGTAGCGGTCATTATGTTGGTAATAACATTTATTACGAAAAGAATTATATTGGATTATTTTGGATGTAAGATTAAGAAGACAACATGTGCATCGCCCAAAATGGAGGAACAGAATGAGAGAATATGAAAAAAAGCTGCATCTGGATAAACACTACGAGAAAATGCAATTCGGTAATATATTACAGACCTTTATGCCGGTCTTTTGGACATTACTCTGCTATGTGATTCTATATTTAGGACTAAAATATGCACAAAAATATATTTTGGATATTAGACCGTGGGTTAAATTTCGAGAATTTTTTTACATATATCAAATACCCTTTTGTAAAATGGATGTAGTATATTTTCTTCTCGGAATGCTTGTTACGGGTTATGGAAGTTTTCGAATGACAAAAATAACAAAAGAAAATCATAGTGTAAGAGAAAAAGACTCTGATAAACCGACAAGCCTGCTGACTGATGGCTATTATGCCAAGGTGAGGCATCCGATGTATGGAACCTTTGTGTTGCAAGGTGCGGGACTATTCTGGTCCCTGCGATCCTTTTGGGGAGTCCTTCTCGCAATCACTATTTTTACTTTCCAGCATTTTAATGCCTATTATGAAGAACAAAGGATATTGCTTCCTCTTTTTGGAGAAGAATACCGGAACTATATAAGAAAAGTCCGTTATATGCTGTTCCAACCGTGGGAGAATGCTATATTAATCTTACTTCTACTAATGCATATAGCAGGTCTGATTATATAAAGGAGTTACAGATGGAGTCATGAATATAGCGCTCCTCAATATATTGACAGGTAGAAAGCTAAGTAATTTGAATGAGATTTTACAGAAAAACATCTCACTTCATAGCCCTTATCATTATATAAAGATAAAAGTATCTTGACAATTGCGAGCAAATATTTTATTAATTATCTGATTTCGAATATTGAAAGGCTACCTTAAAAAGCGAAATTGAATGACCATTTGGTCCCAACTTCGCTTTTCTCAAATAATTAAACATCAATCTCCATCCCAGATTTAAAGGCAACAGTGACTTTCTCATCATAGACTGTAATTTTTTCTATCAGCTTGCGAACTATCTGCTCGTCATACTCCTGTATAGTACCTTTCTGCTCTTTAAGGAATTTTGTCATTTCAGCCATCCTCAGTTTCTGACTTGCGAACCCTGCATTCTTAGCCAGTGCAGCCTCTTTCTCTTCTCTAAGTCGGTAAATCTCATTTACAAGAATGGAGTAATCTTGGTTATTATTTGCAAGCTTAAGTAGTTCCTTTTGCAGCTGTTCCAATTTCCGTTCAATCAGTTCCACCTCACTGCCATTGACTTGGTTCATAACTACTGCAATATTTCGATTTAAAATGTCCATGAATTGTGTCTTGGATTCGAAAACGGAATTGACCGCCTGCACTACTGCAATCTTTAAGTCTTCCTCTCGCATGGTTCGTGCAATGCAATCCACAGCTGTTTTGTCGAGCCTGCTTGCACATCGCCACACGATGGATTTGCATCCGTGGTTATTCCAATGGATTCTTCGAAAGATATCCCCACAGTGTCCGCAAATAACAATGGTTGATAAAGCGTACTTGCTGCTGTAAATTCGTTTTTTACCACTAGCACCGCTTTTGATATTACTCCTACGTTCCATATCTTCCTGAACCTGCATATATAAATCCCGTGGTATGATGGCATAATGATTGTTTTCCACATAATACTGGGGAACTATACCATCGTTCTTTACCCTCTTTTTGCTAAGGAAATCTACCGTGTAAGTTTTCTGCAAAAGGGCATCGCCAATGTACTTCTCGTT
>JAQUYA010000044.1 GCA_028692055.1 Lachnospiraceae bacterium
GCTGGAATTAATACTAATGTTGCTGTGTTAAACTTCATTGACCATAATCCTTTTGATGTTTTCATCTTCTCATTCCTCCATTTGCTGATTTGCTGGTTTGCTGTTGCTTTTCCCTGACTTTTGTAGCTATCTTTATCAATGGTTCCGGTTTATCAGTCTACCTTACATCTTCCGCTTCTGCTGCTGCAAATGCTTCCAATGCCACTAATATTTCATTGCGTTCTCCCTGCTTCACAATGCTTTCTCCATCTACATAGTTACCTATATTACTCTCTAAATCCGTTTCGTACTCCACTACTGTATTTAATATGGAAGCCGTCTTCACTCCCCGCAGTGCTCCAATGGTAAAGAGTGCAGCTGTTTCCATATCTGCTCCAAGGACTCCTCTCTTTGCCCAATATGCATCTATTTCGTCCTCGCGGTCCGTATAAAAGCTATCATGACTTCTTGCAATCCCAATAAAAAATGGAATTTTCTGTTCTTCTGAAGCGGCTATGGTTTTCATTAGTAAACATGTATCCGGAATTGCCGGATAAATGGCATTGATATAGGTTTTTGACGCCCCATCATCGCGAACGGCTCCATTTACTAAAACCAAATCTCCTAATTTAATTTTCTTATCTAATGCTCCGCAGCTTCCAATACGAATCATATGTGTAACACCTATGTTATGTAATTCTTCCACTGTAATTCCTGTAGAAGCTCCACCCATTCCTGTTGATACGGCTAATATCTTAATTCCCTTATAATAACCGCTCACACTTCGCATTTCCCGATTGTATGCAATTTCCTTTGTATCGGTAAGAAATTCTTTGATTCTATCAATTCTTCCCGGATCCCCCGGTAAAATTGCATATCTTGCGCTGTCTTCCTTGGACAACCTTAAATGAGCCTGTAACTCTGACATTTTATATCCTCCTCGCTATTTCTTACACTTTTATTTCTCGCGTTCCAGCAAAAGTCTTGCATAATCATTTATAATTACATAAGTTTTAAAAATCTGAATCATTCCATCATCCTTTAGCTGCTTTAAAATACGATTTACACTCCTTTGTGTCACTGCCATCCGTTCTCCAAGACTCTCCGTTTTCATTACAATTCTTATTTCGCTGGCATTCATCTGTTCTTTAGACACACCATCCAATAAATATTGGCAGATACGCTGCTTTAATGTATACAAGGTATTGTTTCCCATATTACTACACAGCACGTAGGTACTCTCACACAAGGTTCTAGTGAAATAGCGATTCATATTCTGGTCTAACTGCAGCCAGTGGATAAAATCCTCTCCTGCTATTTCCAGCATTCTTATCTCTGTCTTTGCCACAACAGTACTGATATATGGTTTCCTGCCAAACACCTCCAATTCGCCAATATAATTCCCCGACCGATAGGTATTCAGGTAATACTTCTTTCCCTGCTCCGACTCCACATAAATATCCAGCTCACCTTCCAGAACGATATACATATTCTTATAAACCTCGCCCTGGTTCAATATAAACTGATTTGCCGCAAAACTGCATATTTTAAACTTGCGAAGTATTTCATATGGGCACTGACATAACATCTCATACATCTTCGCATCATGTTCAATAATCTCACTTATCTCAGCTACATAATTCCCATCCATATGCCTTCCCTTTCGCTTGTTCCTTCTGCTATAATTGTTTATTTCTACTATAGTTGTACATTTTTCCAGAACTTATATGAAATGTTTGTATTTCATCATAGCGCACAGTTTGTATTTCATTGTGTATAATGTATGTTTTTTATTTGTACGTTTGTATTTCTTTGTGTCTTTTTATAAATTAATTATATTCTTATCCTTTATCATAGTACAGGATTAGTGTCCTGCATTCTCCCTTATTTTACACTTTTTTCTATAAAATGCCAGTTTTTGAGGACATTTGTCCTTTCCAAATTGTATTTTTCAAAATACAATCTTGTCCTTCTTCCACATAGCAAAAAACGAGGTTCGTCATAACTGACAAATCCTCGCTTTTTATATATGGCTATATTTAATTTAAATGATTATATACAAAGCTCAGTAGGGAACATTTCTATGAAGGAGCGTTTGAAAGCGTTGGTGTTTATGCAGTGTTCTTTGCTGCATTATGCACCATTACGCTTGAAACCGAGCGAGAGCGCCTCCTAAATAGAAATGTTCCCTGCTGAGCTTTGTATATAATCATTTCATTTACTATATGGAATAATTCATTGCGGCTATTCGTTTTTCCTGATTCTCCACTAAATCGGCTATGGTAACATTATCTACCACCTTATTGATGGCGTCATTTAATTCCTTCCATACCGTTAATGTTTCGCAGGTATCACACCGTTCACACTCATTTGTAGCATCCTCCAGACAGGCAACCGGACATAGGCTTCCCTCTGTAAGACGTAATATCATTCCTACCGTATAGTCCTTTGGTGCTTTGGCGATTTTGTATCCCCCCTGTGCGCCCCGGACACTTTTTACATATCCTGCTTTATTTAAAATTGCAATAATTTGTTCCAAATATTTTTCGGAGATATCCTGACGCTTCGCGATTTGCTTTACCTTGATATACTCGCCGGTATTGTTTGATGCAAGATCCAGCATAACTCGAACCGCATATCTTCCTCTTGTCGATATCTTCATATTAATAACCATGCCTTTCTTTCAGCCTGCACTCCTGTGCCTATCCTTTGATTCCGGTAACTGCCGCCTCTAACTGTTCCAGGGCCTTCTGCAACACACTCCGTGGGCAGGTCATATTGACACGTTCAAACTGACCACAGTGTTCTCCAAACATATTGCCACCATCTAACCACAATTTTGCCTTATTTACAATGAAATCTTCGAGTTCTGCATCCGTCAAGCCAAGTGCCGAGCAATCCAGCCATATCAAATATGTGCCCTCCGGTTCCACTAAATGTATCTGTGGAATACGTGTTGCCAAGAAATCTCTTACATAATCCAGATTTTCCCTCAAGTACTCTTTTAATTCACCAAGCCATCTGTCACCTTTTTCATAAGCCGCTTTACATGCTACCAAACCAAGAATATTGATTTCCGCATATCCAGTACCGCAGATGATTGCCTCCTTCACTTTTTCTCGTAGCTCTGCATTCGGAATAAAGATATTCGAAGTCTGCAGACCCGCCAGATTAAATGTCTTACTTGGTGCGGTACATATCACACACTGTTCTTCCATTTCTTTTGAAATATCTGCAAAAACCGTATGTGGATGTCCTTCATAGGTAAAGTCACAATGAATCTCATCTGATACCACCAGTACCTGATATCTGGTGCAAATCTCTGCTATTTTGCCTAACTCCTCTTTCGTCCATACACGTCCTACCGGGTTATGCGGACTGCACAGGATAAACATTTTTACCTGATTATCTGCGATTTTCTTCTCAAAATCTGTAAAGTCTATTTCGTAATGTCCATTTTGATAAACCAATTCATTCTTCACTAATTTTCTATTATTTTGAATTACGGAATTTCCAAATGGATAATAAACCGGTGTCTGAATCAAAATCGCATCGTTTTCTTTTGTGAGTCCCCGAATCGCTGCATTAATCGCAAATACAACTCCCGGAGTCTTAATCAGCCATTCTTCCTTTGGCGTCCATTGAAAGAATCGGGTAAACCAATTCGCTATCACTTCATAATAATCACTCTTCACTTCTGAGTAACCGAAGATACCATGTGATACTGCCTGATGCAGGGCATCAAGCACCTCCTCCGGCGCACGGAAATCCATATCTGCTACCCACAATGGCAATATATCTGCCGGCTTTCCCCTTTCCACCGTAAAGTCATATTTCTCACTATTCGTATTATGGCGGTCTATAATCTCATCAAATTTATTCATGTCTTTCACTTCCTTAATCAAGATTCTCTTTTGCTTTGTACTATTAAGTATACTACTTTGGTAGGAATTAGTCAAACTGCACCCTTGTATAAATAAAAGAGGTTAAGGGCATATCTCTTTACCCTTAGCCTCTATCTTGTTAGTTAAAAGGAACAACTGCTCCATCATATTTTTCTTCGATAAATTTCTTAATATCCTCTGATTTCAGTACATCTACCAAAGCTTTGATACCTTCGCTCGTTTCATTTCCCTCTTTTACAGCAATAATATTCACATATGTTTTTGCTGCTTCCGAATCCGCCTGCTCGTAAGCAACTGCATCCTTGCCTACACTAAAGCCTGCCTCTAATGCATAGTTACCATTTAAAACTACAAATGCAACTTCATCCTTCACTCTGGCAACCTGAGCTGCTTCTAATTCTTTAATTTCTACATTCTTAGGATTTTCAGCAATATCATTAATGGTAGCCGTAAGACCAGCACCCTCTTTTAAGGTAATAATGCCGTTATCCTGTAACAATAATAAAGCTCTTGCTTCGTTTGTCGTATCATTTGGTACTGCTATGACTGCACCCTCGGATATATTGGCAAGATCCGTTTCTGTTCCCGGATAAATACCAAATGGCTCATAATGAATATCACCGGCATCTACTAAATGTGTTCCCTGTTCTTCATTAAATTCATTTAAATATGGCACATGCTGGAAGTAATTGGCATCAAAATCTCCACTCTCTACTACCAGATTTGGTTGAACATAATCATCAAATATGGTTACATCCAATGTCCAGCCCTGTTCTGCCAGAAGTGGTTTTGCCGCTTCTAAAATTTCTGCATGAGGGGTAGAACTTGCTGCAATTTTAATCGTTCCCTTTTCAGTTACCGGTGCTGCTTCTGTTGTTGCGTCCGTTGTAACCTCTGTTGCTTCTGTAGCTGGTACTTCTGTCGTTTCCGTCTTTGCTCCGCAGCCAGCCAATGTTCCCACTGCTAATATGGTTGCGAATACTAATGCGATTGATTTTTTCATACTTTTTTTCTCCTCTTCCTAAACAGGAAATTTCTCCTCTATGTGAAGAATGACTTAGTCATCCACTCCTTTCACCACTATCCAGTGATTCGTTTATCCAGCTTCTTTGATAAGCGCATGCCGATTACCTGTAATATCTGTACTAGTGCTACCAATAGGATAACCGTTACAATCATAATATCCGTCTGATACCGATAATAACCATAACGTATCGCGATGTCACCTAATCCACCACCGCCAACGGTTCCTGCCATCGCAGAGTATCCTAAGATTGTGCCGATTGCAATGGTTGCACCTACGATAAGGGAAGTTCTGGCTTCTGCCAATAGAACCTTCCAGATAATCGTCCAAAGACTCGCGCCCATGCTCTGTGCTGCTTCTATCACTCCTTTGTCGACCTCCTGTAAAGAAGACTCTACCAGTCGGGCAATAAATGGAGCCGCTGCCATTGTTAATGGTACAATCGTCGCAGTGGAACCATAACTCTTGCCTACCAGTACTTTCGTTAACGGAATAATTAATATCAGTAAAATAAGAAATGGAACACTTCGAACAATATTTACGACTACGTCTAAAATCTTATAAACAATTGTATTTGGGCGCAAACCGTCTTTTGCGGTAACAACTAAAGCAATTCCCATAGGAAGACCGATTACGTATGCCATCAGGGTAGATACCAGAGTCATGTAAAGCGTTGCTCCAATTCCTTCTATTAACATATTTATTGTTGTACTATCCCACATAATTATCCAGCTCCTCTACCGTTAGTTTTCTTTCTTCCAGATAATGAATCATTCTGTCTGCGATTTGTTCCCCTTCCGGAAGCTGCAATACCATTTGACCATGCGCGATACCATTGATATCCTGCGTATCTGCAAGAAGAATATTTACAGGTGCTTTACATTCCAATACCATATTTCCAATGACTGGTTCAAAGGAGGAATTCTCTGTAAATACAATACGAATGCATCTCTTTCCCTTCATCTCCGTATACTGATGCTCATCCTGAAATACAAGCTTCTTTGCTGCCTGTGTCTGCGGTCTAGAAAATACTTCTTCCACGGTGCCACTCTCTGCCAGACTGCCATAATCGATAATCGCTACATGGGAGCAGATTTCCTGCACAACAGTCATTTCATGTGTAATAATTACAATCGTAATACCATATTGCTGATTGATTTCCTTTAAAAGCTTTAAAATTGATTTTGTAGTCGTCGGATCCAGGGCGCTGGTTGCTTCGTCGCATAATAAAATCTTTGGATTCATCGCCAGTGCTCTGGCAATCGCTACCCTTTGCTTCTGTCCACCCGACAGTTGTGCCGGATACGCTGCTGCCTTTTCACTCAAATCAACGATTTCCAGCAATTCTTTCGCCCGCTGCCTTGCTTCCTTTTTCTTATGTCCTGTTATTTCCAATGGAAAGCAAATATTATCAAGCACCGTTCTCTGCATCAGCAGATTAAAATGCTGAAATATCATCGCAATCTCAGTACGTGCCTTGCGAAGCTCTCCATCCGTCATTTTTGATAAATCATTTCCCTCTATGCACACCGTACCAGTCGTTGGCTTTTCCAGAAAATTCAGACATCGTACCAGCGTACTCTTACCCGCACCGCTCATACCGATAATGCCATAAATATCACCCTTATGAATATCCAGATTAATATCTTTTAAAGCTTCTACCGTGCTGTCTTTTCCTTCAAAGGTTTTGCCAACATTTTGAATCTGTATTATTGTTTCCATATTATTCACCTACGCTTTTTATTTTCCCCACATCGCAGCCTCCATGGCTGCCTGTTCCAGCCGGCTTATGCCTGCGTTAACGCGGTTCTACATGGAACGTATCATATCATAATTTGCACTGCTTCGCAATATTTAGCACTATGCAGAAACAAATATCTAAGAAATATATTCGTCGTTAAATAAAGGCGTAGACAAATATCTGTCACCAGAATCCGGAAGCAACGTTACGATTGTCTTTCCTGCAAATTCCGGACGTTTTGCGATTTCAGTTGCTGCGTAAAGTGCTGCCCCGGATGAAATACCAACTAAAATTCCCTCTGTAATTGCGATTTCTTTTCCGACTGCAAATGCATCTTCATTCGGTACTCGAAATACTTCATCATAAACTTGTGTGTTTAAAACTTTTGGAACAAATCCGGCACCGATACCCTGAATCTTATGTGCTCCTGGTTTTTCGCCGGATAATACTGCCGAGCTGTCCGGCTCTACTGCAATAATCTTCACATTAGGATTTTGAGATTTCAAATATTCTCCAACACCGGTAACCGTTCCCCCGGTACCAACACCTGCCACAAATACATCTACCTTACCGTCGGTGTCTTCCCATATTTCCGGCCCTGTCGTTTCTCTATGGACTGCTGAATTTGCCGGATTATCAAATTGTCCAAGTATGATGGAGCCTTCAATGCTATTATTTAATTCTTCCGCCTTTGCAATTGCTCCCGCCATTCCTTTTGCACCTTCGGTCAGAACAATCTCTGCTCCATAGGCTTTTAACAGGGTTCTTCTCTCTACACTCATTGTTTCCGGTAATGTTAAGATTGCTTTGTATCCTTTTGCTGCTGCAACTGCGGCAAGACCAATTCCTGTATTTCCACTCGTAGGTTCGATAATGGTAGCTCCCGGTTTCAAAGCTCCTTTTTTCTCCGCATCTTCAATCATTGCCAAAGCTACTCTGTCTTTTACGCTTCCTGCCGGATTCAGATATTCCAGTTTTACTAATAAGGTTGCTTTCGCATTTACTTTCTTTTCGTAATTCGTTACCTCTAATAAAGGTGTTTTTCCAATTAACTGTATGGAACTTGTTTTGATATTTGCCATTTTCTTTTCCTCCACGCTGCTTATTATTGTTCTATTTGCCTGTCTTCACTGCTTCATAACTCTTATATTTTATAATACATTTTCATTTCCTAGTTATGTAGTAGGTTTGTTATGAAATGAAGTATACACATCTTTCCATACTATGTCAATAGGAATTATTAACTTTTTTATTTTTCTTTTTCCATTTATTCCGTTCTTAAATTCACTTATATACATTTTCTGGCTTTTTTGATATAATTATTTTATATGATGCAAGGGTCAAAAGGTCATAATGCCGTCATGCTTGCATGAAAAGGCATTTGAACTTGGGACCCGCTAAACATGAGCAAGTTAGCGTATTGCGAATGTGTTAGGATTACGAGAGTTGCAAAGCAACGGAGTAATCCGTATGCATCAGTTAGGGGCAAAAATACTTTTGACCCTAACATCTTTATATTTCTACCAATAGGGAACCCAAAAAGAATGCGGTTTCTATTCATTTTAAATAAGTTATATCAAAGATATCATAAAATAACATAAAATAAGAAGAAGAAATGTGACACTTTATGAAAGCTAATTGCTCTGCATGACTTTTATAAATCACAGATGGGAGTTCATATGAGTAAGAAAAAAGTAGTGGTATCATTAGGACACAATGCATTAGGCTACACAACTATGGAGCAATGGGATGCTGTAAAGATTACTGCCAAAGCATTGGCTGATCTCGTCGAAGCCGACTATCAATTAACCATCACACACAGCAATGGTCCACAGGTCAGTATGATTCATAAAGCTATGACGGAGCTTCGTCGTGTATATATTGACTACACACCGGCACCAATGTGTGTATGCTCCGCAATGAGCCAGGGTTATGTCGGCTATGACATACAGAATGCACTACGCGCGGAACTATTAAATAGAGGCATTTCCAAGCCCGTTAGTACGATTTTAACGCAGGTCACGGTAGACCCATATGACGAAGCCTTTTACGAACCGACAAAACAAATCGGTCGTTTTATGTCAAAGGAAGATGCCGATATTGAAGTAAAAAAAGGAAATTATGTCGTAGAGGAACCAGGACAGGGCTATCGCAGAGTTGTAGCCGCACCTAAGCCAATCGATATTGTGGAAATCGAAACCATTCAGACCTTATCCGATGCTGGTCAGGTTGTAATTGCCTGCGGTGGTGGTGGCATTCCTGTTATCGAACAGCAGCATGCATTAAAGGGTGCTTCTGCCGTTATTGAAAAAGATTGCATCGCCGGAAAACTCGCTGCTGATTTAAAAGCAGACCAATTAATTATCTGTACCTCCGTTCCTTGTGTTTATAAGAACTTTGGCTCTGATAAGCAGGAGGCAATCGCTTCCATGACCGTAACCGAAGCCCAAAAATATATGGAAGAGGGCCAGTTTGAAGAAGGTACCATGCTTCCAAAAATTGAAGCTGCGATTGCTTACCTCACAAATGTACCAAACGGAAGTGTACTTATTACATCTCTTGATAATGCCACCGATGCCATCAATGGAAAAACCGGCACCGTTATTATCCGTCAATAATAGCAATGCAAAAAGTTCCCGGCATAAAATGGTATCACACCAAAATGCCGGGAACTTAATATTTATACAGTTTCAAAAATCACATCTTCAACCTTCAAATATCAGGATTCAAAATCACTACAATTGCTGCAACAGCAGCGCCTACTGCAATGCAGAAATCTGAGATATTAAATACAATCGCTGTAATACGTGGAAAATGTGTCTGGAAGCTAAAGTAATCCACTACATATTTTCGTTTTAACCGATCATAGGTATTACTAAAGGCTCCTCCCAGCAGCAATGCCATTCCAAGCTTAAACATATGGTTTCCCCGTGTTGTAAGACTTAGTATGAATACAACAATCATGCCGAAGCTAAATGCTAGTGATATAGCCGCCACCATTTTTCTCTTCTTATTACCTATATTAAGCAGAGCCCCTTTATTATGAAACTTGCGGATCAAAATACGGTTCTTTAAAGCAGGCTCATCAATATCTTCTGTTTTATTTTTTTCTATATAGTTTTTTATTTGCAATTCCGTCAGAAAAATTCCTATAATCAGCAATATATATCCCATACTTCTTGATTCCTCCTAATACTTTGACTTACCTATTTCTTTATCAGTCAATAGTATCATAAAGAATTGGCTTTTGCTATTTCTTATATCACTATTAGTATCTTTTTTTTTGCAATTAATATTCCTTCAGATGAAATATCCATAAACTCTTTATTCTTATACTCACAAACCATAAATTTATCCGAAAAAATTTCTCTCTTTCCTTTTGAATTACTATCATAATGATAAATTCCTGATATCTTATCTTTTTCTAAAACACCTGGTTTTCCATGTAATACAACCAGTTTTCTGTCTTCTATTTGCGCTATTGTAAAAATGTCCACTTTATAAATAGAAAGACATTTGCGAATTGCGGATGTGTTATTTTCTACACTTACTATAAACGGTTCTTTCTTAGGGTTATATAGTAAAGCTTCCATAAACTACTCCTATTCTTCATATATTAAACCGCAAATAGAGATGCCCTGTATTCTACGCCCATACATCGCATCCCTATCCATATTCACTCACTAATAATTTTCCCCCTAATATGGCATAAGTCACATTAGCATTTTTACCTGTTATTTTTCTGCACCATTCTTTTTATACAAAAAAGTACTCCCGCAAGCATAAATGCAATGTATATTGCGGATGAACCTGTTGTAAACTGAACGGTTTTCATTACTCCAAATATCAGTAACATCAATAGCATTATTATTATTCCAGCAAATAACTTCTTTTTTTCATAGGGTGCATCTTCTTCCTCAATTTGTATATGCATATATTCTGCCACTTTTATTATATTCATACAAATGCAAAGAATCAGTAATGACATCCATAAAACTAGTTGATTGGCATTCGGAATTACATATTTGCCGAATAATATGCAGCATATGAATAGAGCGCTGGAAGTAAGGTAGCACACTACCCTGCTATTGGCATGATATCCATCATAATATGCCCTTATGATTGAATAGCTAATAAAATATATTAATGTGAATAAGAATTCCCCCATACCTATTCCAATTATAAATAATGTCGCCGTGCAAAATAACCACATTCCCAAAGCTCGCCAACCATATGCATATATTTCTTTATCTGCCTCTTCTATTACGCCCTCTGCAATAAACTTTTCCGCTACTGCATCTGATATTTTTTGTTTCATTATCTTCTACCTTTTAATAATTTTTTTGCTTCCATTGGTACTTCTTCCTGGTATATTGAAAAATAACAGTATCCATAGGTACTGATTGCAGTCATTACCAATGCCAGACTTGCCAATGTTGTTAACATTTTTCTCTTCATCCTTTATGCTCCTTCCTTAGTCTTTTGTAACCCTAAAAAATACCACATCAACTTTCGTTAGTGTAGCACTTTTTTTAGAAATAATTTTCAAAATGTAATAATTAACGTTCTACATGTAATAATTAACCAAAAATACATATTTTTGTCTTTTATTAGCTTTTATTATATTTTTATTATGTCTCCTTTTATATTATTTTCAAATTATACATTCCATAAAGTCATTTCTAGCAAAAATGAATCATCCTTACTCTCAACTCTAATCGTTCCATTATATTTTTCAACCACTCCCCGAACGCTGATTAATCCCCAGCCATGCTCCTTAGCATTTACTTTAGAAATAGTCAGTTTACTTACCTTTTTCTTCGTTGTATTCAGAATCTCGATCGTCATATATTGATTATAATAATGCATACGCAGTTCTATTGTTCGGCTTTCCCTCTCACACTGTTCACAGGCTTCTATCGCATTATCCAAAGTGTTTCCTAACAATATTCCGATATCCCCGCCTGATAATTGCAGTTTCTCCGGTACCACAATATCAAATCTGCAATCAATGTCCTTTTTTACAGCCTCGGTATATTTCGCATTCAGCAGCGCGTTAATTGCAACATTTCCGGTAAAGCATCTTTCCTCTGTATTGACAATATCATGAATAATTGCATCTATCTCTTTCTTTGCTTGCGCTATATCTGCTTGTTCTAATTCTCCTCGAATAACCAATAATTGATTCTTTAAATCATGTCTTATCCTTCTGATTTCTGCTTGATGCATTTCTACATCTTGATAATAGGTTTCTCTATATTTCAAACTTTCATTAAGCAATTCATTATTGTAATTACTTATATATAACTTTTCCATATTCTCATAAATTACATACATCATAATATTAATTACTAGAAAAATTATAATAACTGCATAAAATATTTGATAATCAATTTTTGCAGATTTTAGTTGTATATATAAGAAATAGCATACAAACGTAATACTTAATGCAGGAATAACAGCTTGTTTCAAATACATTTTTCTATTATTAATTTGTGTAACTTTTTTTCTTGTTACTTCTAAAAAATGAATAATTAAAAATTTCAAAGCATAATATATTGTTAATATAAAAAAAGTCATAGCATTCTCTTTTTCAATTACAATGTTCCTGCTTCCAAACAATATTTCTGTACCTATTGACGTAATTAAATCTAATAGCATACTAAAAATTATATATACTGTTCCAATAAAGATTTTTTTTGCTCTATTTCCTTCATAACATTGCAAAATGATAAAGATAACAGCTATTGATACAGATAAATTAACAATTATATTAATAAATATAGAATTTAAAACTGTACCTACCATTGCTAATACTATAATTTCACAAACTATTCTTCTATTATTAACTTTCTTTTTTAACTCTAGATAGCAGTCACAAAACTTAAAGCTCAAAATTAGTTCTACTACGCTCATTACAATCTTTAGCAAAGTCTCCATTATTGTCCTGTCCTCATACGTACAAAATTTCTATAGGAATCATTATATTGTTTTACATATTTTCTAGAAATCGGAAGCTTCTCTCCTGTATGAAGTTCCACCTTATTCTTTTCGATTGTTTTTATTTGCTCCATGTTTACAATGAACGATACATGAATCTGAGCAAATAAATTTCTATCCAATTGTTCCATGGTATCCTTCATATTCAAGTAACACTTCTCCTGTCCGACTTTGGTATGCAAAAGTAATTTTCTTCCTCTATTCTCAATGTAAATGATATCTTTTGCCAATACAGAATGCATGGATTTCCCGATCTTATAAAAGAAACGATCCTTTTTCCTGTTAATGTACGACATTGCTTTTTCAAATATTCTTTCCACTTCCGCTTCGCTAAAGGGTTTTAATATGAAATGAAATGCCAGTACCTCAAAAGCTTCCTGCATTAATTCTTTATGACTTGTTACAAATATGATAATTGCATCGTCATTACTTTCACGAATAGTGTTTGCTAACTTTAAACCACCGATGCCTTCCATTTCAATATCCAGAAAATAGACCAAATACTTGGCTTCACTATGTTGTAATAAATCTTCTGCATTTAAAAAAACTTCACAACAAGCCTGTATTTGATTTTTCTTACAGTAATTGTCAATGATTGTTTCGAGCATTTCACATGTAATTGTGTCATCATCACATATCGCTATTTTCATTTGTAAGACCCTCAAATTATCTTTTCTCTGTCGTAAGTATAAGCACATATTTGCTCATGAATTGCTTTTATAATTTTAACAAATATATAGGGCAATTACAATGCAATTCTCGCAAGACATTTGTACATTATTTTACCCTTTTTGCAACAATAGCTAGCCTGCTACCCACCTCTATCAGTTTCTGAATAATTACATTGGCTTTCGTAATTGTACAAATAGCAAAAGACGCCCTCATAATTTCAGGACGTCTTTGTCTATGATAATACTGCTAACAAATCCTCTTTTGAAATCTTGGATAGCGTGATTCCTTCTTCCGAAATAATCGCATCTGCCAAATCTTTTTTCTTCTCCTGCAGCTTTAAGATTCTTTCCTCAATGGTATCCTTTGCAATAAGCTTAATTACAGTAACCACATTTTCCTGACCGATTCTATGTGCCCGGTCAGTTGCCTGATTCTGGGCTGCCACATTCCACCATGGGTCAAAATGGATTACAATATCTGCTGCCGTCAGGTTCAGACCCGTTCCACCCGCTTTTAGCGATATCAAAAAGACCTCTGCTTTTTCTTCCTGAAACTGCTGCACCAGGTTCTTACGTTCTTCCTTGCTGGTCTTTCCAGTAAGTATCAAATTCTTAATATCTTCTTTATCCAGTCTTTCCTGTATACGACCAAGCATAGTTGCAAATTGTGAAAATAAAAGGATCCTATGACCGCTCCCTATGGCATTCTGTATTAGCTCAATACAAGTTTCGAGTTTAGCAGAATCCTCTGTATAATTGTCATAGCAAAGTGCTGGATCACAACATATCTGACGTAGTCTGGTAAGTGCTGCCAGCACTTCAATCTTGCCTCCCGCAAAGTCCTGCTCCGTCTGCCCCTGCAAATCCATAAGAAGCTTCTTTTCATTTGCACGGTAAACCTTCTCTTGTTCCTTGTTCATTTTTGCATAGACTACTTCTTCTAATTTATCCGGAAGTTCCTTTAACACATCTCTCTTTAGTCGTCTGAGTATAAATGGCTTTATCATTCTTTGCAGTCTTACCACCACGTCTGGATGCTCACCTTCGATTATCTTTTGTTCAAATTCCGTCTTAAATTTAGTAGCGCTATATAAATATCCCGGCATTAAATATTCAAAAATACTCCATAATTCACTTAACCGGTTCTCAATTGGGGTTCCTGTCAGTGCAAATCTGCATTGGGAATCAATTGCTTTCACCGCTTTCGATGCCTGTGTCGATGCATTCTTAATATATTGCGCTTCATCTATCACCTCATAGCTAAAATTCTTTTCCTCGTAATATATAATATCCCTTCGCAGTAAATCATAGGACGTAATTAACACATTCCATGACTCGTATTCCTCTATGATAGCTTCTCTTTCCTCTGCACTGCCAATCACAGCCTGTACCCGTAACTCTGGTGCAAAGCGATTGCATTCACTTACCCAATTATAGACTAATGACGCTGGACATACTACTAAACTGGTCCCCTCTCCCTTATTTGCTTCTAAAAATGTTATCATTTGCAGCGTTTTCCCGAGTCCCATATCATCTGCCAGTATTCCACCAAATCCAAATTTGGATAGCGTACTAATCCATTGATATCCATTTTCCTGATATGCCCGAAGGGTTGCATCAATGGTTTTAGGAATTACGAATTCACTGTCCTCTATGGATTTCATCTCACGTATTAATGTCTTAAATTGCGCATCACGTTCAAACTTTATCTTTTCTGCATTGTCTCGAAGCACAGCATCTAAATAGAGTGCCCGGTAAATCGGAAATTTTGCCACTCCATTTTTCAATTCTTCTTTTGAGATGTGCAGACCTTCACTCAGTTCTGCCAGAATTGCTAATCCATTTTCTTCTATTCTGATAAAATTTCCATTTTTTAATCTATGATAGTTTTTCTTACGTCGATAGTCTGCCAGTATGTCCTCAAGTTCCTCTATCGAAAGTCCATTCAAATCCCATGACATTTCGAGCAGTCCACCCTGAATGCTGATTCCTGTGGATACCGTCGGAGCACTCACAATCTTTAATTTCTTAAAAGAATCCGATGCATATACCTCCGCAAATTCATTCAATTCCTCTATTCCATATTCAAGAAATTGTAAAATATCATCTTCTGCTTCTATCTCATAACATTCCTGTTTATTTATATTATTGCCAAAATATTTTTCTATTCTGTTTCTGTTTTGGTATTCTCCACGGATATCTCGATAGGTCTGCTGATGATTTGCAATCTTAATAATATTATGTATTCGCTCTCCATAAGTTACTTCACATTTACAGGTTACCTGCTTTCTGCCGATGGTATCCAGATAAATCTTATAGACTGCCTCCTCTGGATTATACTTTTCCAAATCAATCCCTTTTATCACCACATTCAATAACGGGGTTATAATCGGCAATACATTAGTCACAAATGCCGGCAACTCTTTTTGCCCCAGAAAAAATTTATAGTTTTCCAGCGCTTTGGATCCTCTCCCATGGTAATACCAGTCTGCCATTGCACATTCTCTGGCAAGATTCATAAGTTTCAAAAAATTCTTAAGTGTTTCGTGATATTCCCGTGTGCAAATATAAATACATTCTTCCCACAGAATATACCAGTAGGCATTGCCTTCCATGAGTAAAATATTTTCCATTGTAACATCTACACCCTGATTTTTCTGATTTCCAGTCAAATAAAGAGGAAGCTTAGGGTTCTCTTTCCTCACCGGTATATTCACTGTTGTGTCATATAGCTGGTCGTCTACCAGAAGTTCTCTACCCTCGTATATCTCCATTAATTTATCCAGTGCATTGGGTGTCAGGGAAATACTTCTGCGCATCTGCGAGTTGGAATACCCCCAGCCTGAATATTGGTAGGAATACTCATTTTCGCTGTCTATATCCAGTAAAAGTTTAATAATAGGCAGCGATTCTCTGGAAAATGCATTTTGGGAATGAATAAAGGATAGATTCTTTCCATAGGAAACAGTACGCATATTTTTTATATTATCCGTCAGCTCGGCAATATCCTTTACCACGTACTTCTGTTTCTTTCCTATCTTCAAATCAAAGGATTGTCTATTACGTTCAAGATGCATTGTCAGAACAAGCTCTACATCACCATCTACGTAATCCTGACAAAACTGATTCCGGTCCTTCATGACATAGTAATTTACCAGTTCTTTCATTTCCTGTGAACTATTTATAACTGGTTTCTTCACCGGCACACTTAATTCAGCGGATTGTGTTGACATTTTTCTCAGAAAATCCTCTGTTAATGTCTGTACCAGTTCATAATCATCTTCCTTTGCCGGATCATAAATATCGTTCTCAAAAAAATCATCCTCTTCAAAATAATTTTCTTCTTGATAATTATACTCTAATAGTAATGCTGCAATATGTTTGCAGCTACCCGGATAAGAAGAAAAAGCCTGACATTCACAACTCGACTGTCGAATCGGATTCTCTTTATCCCATGGAACGATTGTCGCCGATACCTGATATTTAGAACGTATTCTTCCCTCCACATTAGCCGTAATATCCAGCGTTATCTCACCATTTTTATCTTCTTCCTCCAGCAGAACAAATTCTGATACAGCAGAAGTTTCATATAATGTTTCTCCGTATTCAAAGGTATTTCTGTTTCTACAAGAACTTATAATGTCTTTTTTCTTAAGCTTCACCTGTTTGTTCTCCAGACTTTCTTATTTCCCGCAGCATTTTTTATATTTCTTACCAGAACCACATGGACACGGATCATTTCTTCCTACTTTCTTTTCCATGCGTACATAGGGTGTTTCCACCGGATATAGTTCTTCTTCAAATACTTTTACGTATACATAGTGATATGGATATTCATTCTTAATAATTTCAAACTCATAGATACACTCTGGATATTCCTGTATAATATCGCACTGCGTGGAAGCTATTGCATAATCCATGAAATCTTTTTCTAATTACTCCACAAACCATACAACACTATTTGCCAATACACCTTTTATTTCCTTTGAAAAATCGTGTTCTTCTTTCCAATAGGACTCTATTTGAATACAATAGTCCTTTGTTAATTGTCCTATCTCTTTTGCCTTATCCCGGTAAGGCAGCTTTATGATAAACTATTATTTCACTTATCTGTCTGTCCATTGCATCTTTTTTCACAACTGTATTTCCTTTTCTTTCATAATGATTCCATTGGCATTGTTTTCTCTTGAATTCACTACAGTATAATTTACTATATCATTCTGTATCAGATTCTGCAATAAGCGCCCGTCCTATCAGTTCATTCGCATAATCTGCCATAAATAACGGAATATTTAATAAGTCATCATTTAGCATCAGGTTTCCTAACGAAAATCGAATTCTTAACCTTGTTTTATTCCCATATTTTTCTTTGTATTTTTTTAGGCTTCTCGCTTCTATGTTTGTATCTGCCTTTACTTCAACCGGAAAAATATCATTTTCTCTTTGTATTAAGAAATCGACTTCATAAGGTGGATTGGTCTGTGTCCAATATCTCGGGGTTGCTTCGAACTGATTGCACAAAGACTGCAATACATAATTCTCTGTAAGTGCTCCCTTAAATTCCGTGAATAAACGATTTCCTTCTCCAAAGGCAGTCGGCGCCAAAAGTGCCAGACGCCTTAGTACACCAACATCAGATAAGTATATTTTAAATGCAGACAAATCATCATATGCAGAAATAGGAAGTCCAGGTGCTGTACTTCTATATATTTTACGTACAAGATTAGCATCCACAAGCCACTGGAGAGCGTCCTCATATTCTCTTGCCCTTGCACCTTCTTTTACTACTTTAAATATGAACTTTTTATTTTCTCTCGCAAGTTGTGACGGAATTGATCTCCATACCATGGATATTTTGGAAAATTCTGATACCTTTGGATGCTTTGCAAAATCTCTTTCATAAGCGCCTATCATATTCGACAGCGCTTTCTGCATCGCCTCAACATCCCTATCCTCTGTCCACATAAGGATTGATTCCGGCATTCCCCCTGTAATATAATACATTTTTAATTTTTCACATAATGGATTAAAGAATGCATCTGGAATTGGTTCCAATCCTGATATCCCATTCATGTACGTGACAAGATTCTCATCTCCGTTAGCCAACAAAAATTCTGTAAATGTCATTGGATTGATTTCCAGAAAATCAACCTGTCCTACCGGAAATGATGCTGGTTTTGCTAATGCAATTCCCAGCAGAGAACCAGCGCAACAGATATGATACTGTGGTGAATTTTCACAAAAATATTTTAGCGTATTTATCACATCTGGAGAATCTTGTATTTCATCAAAGATAATCAATGTGTCCCCCTGTGTAATCTTCTGTCCACTTGCCATCATAAGATTTTGTAAAATTCGTTCAACATCCTTTGTGGTTTTAAAAAACTGTTCATATTCTTCATTTTCATCAAAATTAAAGTAAGCCGTATTTTCATAGTATTTTTTCCCAAATTCCTTCATAATCCAAGTTTTTCCAACCTGTCGAACACCCTTTAATATTAATGGCTTCCTATGCTTTGAATTCTTCCATTTTACCAAATCTGACATTATGAATCGTTTCATTCGCGCCCTCATTTCACATTATTATAGAATATATTGTGAATTATATCACACTTTTATTAATATATGCACAAAAAATGACTATATTTCAAAAATTTTACAATAATAATAATCTTTTTACCTCAACCCCGCCAGCCACTGAAACACCCCTGCAAGATTGAGTCTTCCATATCCCCATTCACGATTTGGATAAGACAGGCTGTCATCACGACTGGCTCCACTGATAAAGTAGTTACGAATATCGTTGGAATTTACCATGACATCATGGTCTTCAATAACTGCCCACTGTAAGAATTGTGCGACTGCTCCCGCCGCAATCGCTGCCGCATAGCTGGAACCGGTGCGTGTTCCCAGAATCGTAGATATGTTTACGCCGGGTGCCGCAATATCTGGTTTGATTCTTCCATTTCTGGTGAAGCCACGTCCCGACTCTATATAGAAACTATTATTTCTATCACTATAGGTAGAGGTAGTTATCGCCCCTTCTGTTAACCCCGGTACCGTCAGGGTTACATAGGGGTTTGGATTCAGAAAATAAGTTTCCGAAGAAGAAAACTCTCGAATTGGCAGCCACATGTGATAATTAGCAATTCCATTGCTGCCCTCCGTAAAAACTCGAATCGTCCAGATACCTGCCGTTGGATTTTGAAAACGCATCAATATCAATTCATCTCCAGAGCTTTGTTCCACGAGTGAAAAATCAACTGAGATTTGTGTGGTATCGTAGATAAAAGAATAACGTTGTGTCTGCCCGGCTCGATAATAAATCCGGGGAATTGTTTCTCCTGCCGGGGAGCGAATTGATATTGTGTAGGAAAAAGATGGACACCCCCACAATTCCATGATAAATCCTTGCTCGTTTTCCCCTACCCGTACTTCTACATCTTCCCAGTTATCCGTCTTAGGCAGGATAATATTGCCTTCATAGTGGTGTGCCTCATTGCCTTCATTGCCACCGCAGATTACCACAGCCCTGTTTCGCTTGCTGGCAATCGTTCTTAGATACTGCGCCGTTCCCGCAAGGCCGGAATGCTCTCCAAGATTGGTTCCTATTCCTATACAGATGACTACCGGTCTTTGAAAGGTTTTGGCAAAGCTGTCTAAATACTTAATTCCGCTCCACAAATCAGAGGCTGCATAAGCCGGCACCCCCTCTGGAATCATATAGTAATCCTTCAGATATTCCTTTGCCTGTTTCAGCTTTACAACTACAATATCTGCATCAGGAGCTGCACCAATGAAGCGCTCTCCGCCCTCCAATATGCTCCCCGCTGCAACACTTGCCAATTCCGTCCCATGTCCTATCTCATCCGTTGAGGGTACGATTTCCTGTGGGTTCCCCGATTGTAAAGCCCGATTGATATCCTCTCTGGTATACTCACTCCCATATAATAAATCAGCAGGTGGTGTTCCCGTCTGTACTGTTTGATCCCATAGTGCCAGTATTCTGGAACTTCCATCTGCTGTTTGAAATACTTTATTTTCGTATTGTATACCGGTGTCAATAATTCCAACTACAACACCCTTTCCTGTTAGGTTCAAAGGTGCTCCCTGCAATGCCAGCATACCCGAATTAATAAGTGGCAGTGCATCAAAAGATTGTGTGAACTGCTGACCACTAATATCTGCTGCGCCTATCCCAGTCTTTCCAAAATCCATAAGACCATAGCATTTAGGAATATACAGATATCCATACGTAGATACATCAAATTCCTCTACATAGGCTCTGTTCACATACAAAATACCCAGCGTACCCTCAATATTCTGGTAACAATAATCGATATCCATATTGCGCAATGGACTATCTGGTTCAATTATAAAATCTGTTAAAATATCCGCATACTCATTTGATACTATCTTTTCTCTACAAGACATTCCCATTCCACCTTAAGTGGTCGTTGCTATATCATATGCCTGCTTTTCTATTTGGTTATGGAGTGCGTTTTTCCAGTTTCTGCATTTCGTCCAGCTCCTGTAATGTCACATCATTATTGCGTATATCAATAATTGGTCCACCTGTACCTTCAATATAATCCTTGGTAATGATTACGCGTCCAATATTGTCATCTTTCGGGATTTCATACATAATATCCAACATAAATTCCTCAATAATGGAACGGAGTGCTCTGGCTCCCGTTTCTTTCTTTAATGCCTTCTCTGCAATAGCCTCCAATGCACCCTCATCAAACTCAAGTTTCACCTCATCCAGCTCCAACAGCTTCTGATATTGTTTCAGGATAGCATTCTTTGGCTCATTCAGAATTTTTACTAAGGCATCTTTATCCAGTCCCCGTAAGGTAAAGATTATCGGCAGACGTCCTACGAACTCAGGAATCATGCCAAATTTCTTTATATCATCTACTGTCACCTTGGATAAAATATCCCTGTCTTTATCATATTTATCCTTCAAATCTGCATTGTAGCCAATCGAAGTCTGGTGATTCAGCCTTTGCTTAATGACTTCTTCCAAATCTGGAAATGCTCCGCCACAAATAAATAGAATATTCCTTGTATTTACCGTTGTAAGAGGCACCATCGCATTCTTGCTGTTCGCTCCTACCGGAACCTCCACATCAGCACCCTCCAGTAATTTCAGAAGCCCCTGTTGTACGGATTCCCCACTTACATCCCTTGAGGTCGTTTCCTTTTTCTTTGCCAGTTTATCGATTTCATCAATAAATACGATACCACGCTCCGCTTTTTCCACATCATTATCCGCTGCTGCCAATAATTTAGAAATAACACTTTCAATATCATCGCCAATATAGCCCGCTTCCGTAAGGGAAGTGGCATCTGCAATCGCAAGTGGCACATCCAATAATCTGGCGAGTGTTTTCACCAGATAAGTTTTTCCGCAGCCGGTTGGTCCTATCATCAGCATGTTGGATTTTTCTATTTCAATCTCATCCATCGTATTCGTAGCTACTCTTTTATAATGATTATAGACTGCTACAGAAACCACTTTTTTTGCATAATCCTGTCCAATCACATATTCATCCAGCTCTGCCTTGATTTTATGTGGTGCTGGAATCTTATTTAAATCAATAACCGGCTCCGAACCTTCTTTTTTCTTTTTCTTCTTTAATTTCTGTTTATTGGGAATGGCACCCATATTCTGTAAATCTGCCAGATTCACAAAACTGATATTCGGGAACTTTCCTTTGGCAGTGTCCATATCAATTCCCGAATTTTCACTTGGGTTCCCGTTTATCGTTCCATTCAGATTTGGGTTATTTATCAAATCCTGATAATCATATTGGCTAACCGTGTCCATGGTCTTATGCATACAGTCATTACAGACACAGATATGATTGGGAAGCTTAAACATCTTTCCTGCCTTACTCTCTGGACGATGGCAGATAAAACAGACATCTTCATAGGTGTCATCTTCATTTTCTTCCTTATCCTCTGAGGTTTTCATAAGTTTTGCTGTTTCTAACTGTTCTGTTTCGTCTATTGTCTTATCGATGGTCGAATTAT
>JAQUYA010000138.1 GCA_028692055.1 Lachnospiraceae bacterium
CCCCCTGTTTCTTATTCCTACTCAAGAATCTGCAGGTTTCTTCCCACACATAGGCATCCAATTTTGTAATGAAACCATTTCTTTCAAAAAGCGGAATGAATTTTCCAGGTGGAATCAGTCCTTTGGTAGGATGAATCCACCGCACCAAAGCCTCCGCACTCATCAGCTCATTTTTCTCCAGATTATAGACTGGCTGAATATAGATACAAAACTGCCTTTCCTTTAGTGCCTGACTCATTTCGTTTACCATTTGTTGCTCTTCCAGCATGCTTTCACGCAGGAAATTATCATAATAGGATATATTTTCAATGGAATTTCCTTTGATTGTGTTAATTGCCAAATTGGCTCTGTCACACATTAAATCTACTGGAATGCTCTTATCTGTAACCTCATAAATCCCCATATACATAGATATTTTATAGTTTAAATGCAATGCATGAAAACTATTTTCCAAACGTTTCATTAATTCCTTGGGGTCAATTAAGTCTTTTGATGCGCAGCAGACAAAATTATCCGCCTTCAATCTTCCATAGGTACCAATTCCCTGTAAAGACTTTTCAAGTTCTTTTGCAATTTCCTGCAATACCAAATCACCAATACTTGTGCTAAATAAATCATTAATTACCTTAAAACGCTCTATATCCCAACGAAGCAGCAGATATTCTGTTTCCGGATTTTGCATGAGCATAAGTCCTGTTTTTTCGCAGAATGCCTCTCTTGTGTAGATACCCGTCAACGGATCTCTTTCCAAATGATAACGTAATTGCTGAATCTGTTTTCTATTCATTTCTTCGCGAATTTTTTGTCTTTCGTATTCTGTTTTCATAATTACATTCTTTACACGGTGTGTTACGATTTGCTGATTGTATGGTTTGGCAATAAAGTCAATGGCGCCAAGCTGCAGGGCTCGCAACTCATTCTTTTCTTCTCCATATTGTGTATTCACAATTACCGGAATTTTGGATAACCGTTTATCCTTCTGTATACAGGAAAGCAGTTCAAATCCGTCCATTTTGGGCATATTAATGTCCAGAAGTACTAACGAGATATTCCTTACTTCCCTTAGAATACGCAATGCTTCCTCGCCATTGCAGGCCTCCAGAATATGGTACTCCTTTTCAAACATACTGCTTAAAATTGCCCTGCTTGTCCTGCTATCATCCACCACTAATATACCAAACTGTTTCTCCATCGCAAATCCTCCATGAACTGCCATTTCCAAACCAATCTTTCAATACAGAATAATCACTCTGTAAAACATCATTTATTGTTAAATTATACCATTTATATTCTTATTTAACAATAATACATTTTTTACATCAATTATGTCTGTCTTTTTAGATTCATCGGTCCATATCGTTTATACGATTTGATAGACGCGAGCAGAGCTATCAGCCTCCTAATGTCACATCCTGCTTTTGATACCATAGAATTGCTCTGTTAAATTGTTCTTCCTGAAAATCCGGCCACATTTCGTCCACAACAAAAAAATCTGCATACACAGACTGCACCGGCAGGAATCCTGACAATCTACGCATGCCACCCCAGCGAATAATCATGTCAATACGTGAAATGCTTTGTGAACGCAAAAATCCAAAACCCTTTCTCAAATCCCATTCCCAACCATAATTCACAAGAAAATTTACTCTTACTGGTGCCGCCGATACTGTTTGTTTCCTTTGTGTATAAGGCAGCAATTCCTGTGGGAAAAACTTTGACTCTGTATTTCCAATCACATATAAATCAACATTTTCCCCTTCAATCAGCCTCACTGCATCTACACACGCCTTTTGGAATGCCAGCACCTGTTTCTCCGGCCGTTTACAATTATCCACCGTAAAGCCATAATACGTAATTTCCTGTACCCCCAGCTCCTGTGCTGCCTTTAACAGACGTAAGCCCGGATCCAAACCATGGTCATATCCCTCTTCTTTTTGTAATTCACTTTTTTTCGCCCACCTGCGATTTCCATCCGGAATAATGCCAATATGCCTTGGAACTCTCATAGCTACTCTCCTTTCAGCTTTCATATATGCTTTTACTACTTAGTATTTCACACATATATTTTTTTAAACCATTTGCTGTAAGATCGTATCACCGCCTGGCACTTCCCCTTCACATGATAGTGGGGAAAGGGTTGCCGATTTTATCAATAATTTCTCAATTTATCACTGCCGTCGTCTACTGTATTTTCAATTTCCTTTATCACCACATAATAGCCAAAATCGGCATTTACTTCCACATATACTCTGTCACCAACCTTATGCCCCAGGATGGCTTTTCCGATTGGTGATTCATTACTCACCAGACCTTTTAGGGAATCCTGGCGTACCGTAGTTACTATTTTGTATTTTTCCACGGTGTTATCTTCTTCTATCAGGAGCGACACTGTATTATTCATACCGACCTCGTCAGAAGCCGACTCATCGGAAATCACGACTGCCGTCTTAATCATACGTTCTAAATAGCGAATGCGGCTTTCATTCTGGTTCTTTACCCTCTTCGCTGCATGGTATTCAAAATTTTCACTCAGATCCCCATGTGCCCGTGTTTCTTTTACTTCCTCCAGGGCTTCCTTTCGCACTACAATTTTACGATATTCGATTTCTTCCTGCATCTTCTGAATATCTTTTTGGGTTAATTCATTATGCATATCAGTAACCATGCCTTTCTTTCAGCCTGCATATTTTATCTAAAGTGCTATATAGGACATCCGTATCGATTGGCTTTGCAATATGACCATCCATGCCCACGGACAGCGCTGCGGTAATATCTTCCGTAAATGCATTTGCAGTCATGGCATAGATTAGGATAGTTTTTGCTTCCGGATGGGCAGATTCTCTGATTTTTATACTCGCTTCATGCCCATTCATAATTGGCATCTGAATGTCCATGAGAATCACATCATAAGTACCCGCCGGAGCTGCACAGAATTTTTCAACTGCTTCCTTTCCATTCTCCGCACAGTCTGCCTCCATATTCACAAGCTCTAATAATTCCACTGCTATTTCACGGTTAAAGGCGGTATCTTCTGCTATCAAAGCCCTATGCCCACTAAAATCATAATCCTCTTCATTTCCAGTCCGATTCACATATTTTCCACCGGAAAGCAGCATCAGGACATTGAATACGGTCGACTGGAACAGAGGCTTCGTAACAAATAAATCTGCTCCGACTCTTTTTGCCTCATCTTCCACCTCGGATAAATCATATGCCGACACAATAATCACTAATGTGTCCTTGTCAAACAGCTCTCTGATTTTTCTAGTCACATCTACCCCATTGATTCCCTGCATCTTCCAATCTACAAAGCAAATATCGTACCCCTGTCCTCTGTCATATTTTTCCTGCAATACCTGAACTGCCTCCTCTCCAGAGGAAACCGTATCATGCTCAATACCAATTCTCTGTAGAACAACCGAAGTATATTCTACCGCATCTGGCTCATCATCTACGATAAGCGCGCGAATGGACTTCAATTTATCTGTGGTGTTTTCCGTCATATTTGTTTCACATATACCAAAAGGTATGTCTACCGTAAAAGTGGAACCCTTTCCTTTCTCACTCTCTGCCTTTATCTGTCCCTTCATCATTTCTGTTAAATTTTTGGCAATCGATAATCCCAGACCACTGCCTCCATGTTTTTGTGCCGTATCTGCGGATTCCTGCTCAAATGGCTGAAATAAACGTTCCAGCATTTCCTCTGACATCCCCATTCCGGTATCCGTTACTTCAAAACGTAAGAATACATTGTCTTCGCGCTTTTCAGTCTGTGTAATTACCACCTTTATCTTTCCGCCCGGAGGTGTAAATTTCATGGCATTCGATAATAAATTCAAAAGAATCTGATTGAGCCGTAAAGCATCACCTACCAGCTGTTCCTCCGTAACATAAGCCAGCAGTAATTCAAATTCAATACCTTTTTCCTTACATTGTTGATAATATAGGGTGGAAAGCGAATTAACCAGCTCTTTAAAATCAAATGGGTTATTTGCTATTTTCAACTTATCACTTTCTATCGCAGACATATCCAGTACATCGTTTATAATGTCCAATAATACCTTAGATGAAATCGTAATCTTGGTCAGATATTGGCTCACCTTTTCCTTATCATCAAGCTTTTTCTTTGCCAGTGTAGTCATACCAACAATTGCATTCATGGGTGTTCGAATCTCATGGCTCATACGTGCCAGGAACTGGCTTTTTGCCTTATTCGCTCTCTCCGCCTGGCTAATCGCATTCGAGAGTTGTATGTTTTTCTCACTCAATTCTTGATTTTTTATCACTTCCAACCGCCGACTACGTGACAACAGCCATGCACATAATGATAGCAACAGCAATACAATGGTCAAAAAATAACGATATTGATACAAAAAATCGGAAAAAGAAAGACGATACAATTTTCCGGAAGTATTGCGAATAATAATACCGCTTAATTCCTTGGTAGATATCTGACTAATTGCTTTGTCAATCACTTCCATAAAATGTTCATCCTGCAGCAATTCATTGATTTTATCTGTCGAATCCGCATAGTACATCGTCGAAATACACATTTGATCACTTAAGCTTTGCGCTGGAATCAAACTCATATCATTGTAAATTGGTTTGACCATCAAAGG
>JAQUYA010000045.1 GCA_028692055.1 Lachnospiraceae bacterium
ATGTGGACGATATAATTGAAATATCAGAATATATTTATTTTTTAGGATAAAAGCGTATGAAATAAAAAGAAAATCCCGGAATTACTTGGCTCAAGTGCAAGTAACTCCGGGATTTCTGTTTTATTATAAAAAATTTTTATTTACTTAATATTTCCTTCTTACGAATCAGTAAATCATCTGCCAATAGCTGTGTTTCTACCTGTTGGAAACCGATACGTTCAATGGTGGTAGCAAACCGTTCTCCAGCAAGCCCCTGTTCATAGTAGAAAAGAAGTGCTTTTTCAATTACATCAAGTGCTTCTTCCTTGGTAAGAAAGATTTTATGTAATGCGGTACCAAGAGAGGTTTTCTTACCCCAGCGGCCACCAATATAGATTTTATAGCCGACCTGACCGGCAGTCATTGCTTTGAAAGGACATTTTTCAGCACAACGGCCACAGTTGTTGCAGATAGATTTGTCGATTTGAATTTTTTCATCGACCATAGCGGGGGCACCCATTGGACAGGCGGTCTGAATTGCGCATTTTTTGCAACCTTTGCATGCATCCGTATCAAAAGCAGGAATACGCTGTCCGACAATGCCGATATCATTTAAGTCTGGTTTTACACAGTTATTGGGACATCCTCCAACTGCAATTTTGAATTTGTGAGGGGTCTTAACGGAGGCATACCCTAGAAAGAAACGTTCGTGAATTTCTTCGGAAAGGGCAAAGGTATCGATTAAACCATATTGACAGG
Organism: Lachnospiraceae bacterium; assembly: GCA_028692055.1. Lineage (GTDB taxonomy): Bacteria > Bacillota > Clostridia > Lachnospirales > Lachnospiraceae > SZUA-378. The sequence continues at coordinate 739 of JAQUYA010000045.1, forward strand.
TGGTTCCTTTACAGGATACGACAGGACGTACCTTTGCTCCCGTACCTCCGGTTTCTAATCCTACGCGAGCGATATAATTGCGAAATTCTTCAATCTTATCATAAGGAATACCCTGCACCTCCATTGTTAAGCGGGTGGTTAAAGTAATAATACCATTTCCGTATAATTCTGCAGCTTCTGCAATCACCTTTTGCTGTTCTGCGGTTAGCTTACCATTTACAGTAATTACTCTTCCTGAAAAATTATCGGTTCCTTTGTTGCTTAGAAAGCCAAGTCCTTTTACTCTTTTCTCATCTTCAGGACGGATTGTCAATGTTGCCATGTGAACTCCTATCTGTCTGCATTAACAGACGCAAAAAATATAAATAATATGGAATAAATATAGAATACCACTTGTAAAGGATAAAATAAAATGATATTATCCGATAGTAAACATAGGAAAAACTAATAGATAAATATCGAAGTCTATAAGTATAAATAAATGGGGAACAGCATGAAAATAAATTTTCACATGCTGAGAGAAAGGTTTGGTTATTAAAATGACAATCAGGCATCTGAAAATCTTTATTGCAGTAGCGGAGAGTGGTTCCATGAGTGCAACGGCAAATAAATATTATATTTCACAACCGACTGTCAGCCAGACGATTCGAGAGCTGGAAAAACACTATGGAGTGGCACTGTTTGACCGTTTGTCCAAACGCCTTTATATAACGAAGGACGGAGAGGAACTACTGGTTTATGCACGTCAGATTGTAACCAGCTTTAACCAGATGGAAGCTAAGATGTTGAAAAACAGCCAGATTGAAAGTTTGCGTGTGGGAGGTACCATGACAGTCGGAACCTGTCTTTTATCCAATGCATTAAAGGATTATGCAATGATGCAGCCGGAAATCGAGACGTATGCCTATGTTGGGAATACGCATCAGATAGAAATGAAATTATTAAAATCCGAACTGGATGTTGGTATCATTGAAGGAGAGCCGGTAAGCGGTGACCTTTTGTGTGAACCGCTCGTAAGTGATTCTCTGGTTTTGGTATGTAATGCAGAGCATAGATTAGCAACGCAGCAAAAAATTTTCGTAGAGGATTTAACGCAGCAAAGATTTGTGATGCGTGAAGAAGGTAGTGGAACGAGAGAACTTTTTGAACGGTTTCTAAACCTGCATCAGATTGAGATAGATGTTCGCTGGGAAGCAAACTGTCCGGAAATGATTCGACAGGTAGTAAAGGATAATGACTGCCTGGCTGTTATCTCAGAACGGCTCGTGGAGCGGGAGTTAGAGGAAGGCAGTATGAAAGCATTCCAGTTGGAAACAGAAGAATGGAATCGTACCTTTAAACTGGTATATCATAAGGATAAAGTGGTTACCGATGCCATCTACGCATTGAAGGCAGTACTGCAATATTATGAGAAGCAGGATGAGGGAAGAAAAAAGAATCTTGGTATTTTGCACGCGTAAAGCAGCAGGAAAGCAGATAGGTGTAAATTATGCAGAGAAAAGTGCGGATTGGAAGCAGAGATAGTAAATTAGCAGTTGTGCAGGCAGAATTAATCAAGGCTGCAATCGAGAGTGTTTCTGTGAAGACGGGAATGAAAACAGAAGTGGAAATTATTACGATGAAGACGACGGGGGATATGATATTAAACAAAAGTCTGGATAAAATAGGTGGCAAAGGACTCTTTGTAAAGGAATTGGATGTGGCACTGTTGGAAAATCGAATTGACCTTGCGGTACATAGTTTAAAGGATATGCCTATGGAACAACATACATTACTGCCAATTCTGGGATATTCCAAACGTGAGGACCCGAGGGATGCGATTCTATTTGATGAATCTGGCAAAGCGGGGAAAGAGGACTGGATTGACATAACGGGTATCATAGGCTCCTCCAGTAAACGGCGTACGATTCAGCTAAAGCATCTATTTCCCAAGGCAACCTTTCAGGGGATACGTGGAAACGTACAAACAAGGCTTCGAAAATTAGAAGATGAGGATTATAGTGCAATCGTACTCGCGACGGCAGGGCTGCGACGATTAGGGCTTCATAAGCGTATCAGCAGAATCCTTTCCGTGGAAGAAGTATTGCCGGCAGCAGGTCAGGGTATTTTAGCGGTACAGGGGCGAAAGGGAGAGGATTATGCCTACCTGGAACAGATCTTTTGCAGAGAAAGTGCAGTAATCGCACAGGCAGAGAGAAGCTTTGTACGCACCCTGGACGGTGGCTGCAGTTCGCCGGTGGCAGCTTTTGCAGAATTTGCAGGAAATCAGATTTGGCTGCGTGGATTGTATTACGAGGAAGAGTCCGAACAATATGAAATAGCCTCCATAACGGGAACCCCCGAAGAAGCGGAGCAGCTGGGAGAAAAACTGGCATTACAAATGAAACAAAAATGGCGCTAGAAAAGGAATCCAATGAAAATGAAAGTAAATGGAAAAGTGTGGCTGGTGGGCGCAGGACCTGGAGACGCGGGGTTACTGACCATAAAGGGAAAGCAGCTGCTGGAATCAGCAGATATTATTCTATATGATGCATTAATCAGTACGGAAATTATGAGTCTGATACCCTCTGAAACAGAAAAAATAAATGTGGGAAAACGTGCTGCAAATCATAAGGCATCGCAGGACGAAATTAATCGACTATTATTAGAACAGGCATGGCTTGGAAAAAAGGTAGTGCGCCTAAAGGGCGGGGATCCTTTTGTATTTGGCCGTGGTGGGGAAGAACTGGAGCTGCTGGTGGAAAATCAGATTCCTTTTGAGATTGTTCCGGGGATTACGTCGGCCGTGGCAGCACCAGCTTTTGCAGGTATTCCAATCACACACCGCGATTTTACATCTTCCTTCCATGTCATAACCGGACATGCCCAGTTTGGACATGCCCAGTTTGGGCATGCACAAACAGGAGGAAACGGAAAAATTGCATTTGACGCTTTGGTAAAATTGGAAGGAACCCTGGTTTTTCTGATGGGTATTTCCAATATGCAGATGATATGTGAGGGGCTGCAGGCAGCAGGGATGGACAAAGAAATGCCGGCGGCGGTGGTCGAGAGAGGAACCTGTGCAAAGCAGCGCAAAGTAGTAGCCACAATAGGTACGCTCTGTGTGGAGGCACAAAAAGCTCATATACAGACACCAGCGATTATCCTGGTGGGCAGAGTCTGTACGCTGGCAGACCAGTTTACCTGGGCAGAAAAGCGTATACTTGGCGGAAAGCAGTATATAACAACCAGACCACAAAGGCGTAGCAGTCAACTGACAGAGAAACTTCGGAACCTGGGAGCACAGGTAATTGAGATGCCTGCTATACGGACGGCATGTATCTGCAAGAATGAACAATTACAGAAATGCTTATATGAGATTGGTACACAGGAATTTACAGAGGAATGGCTGGTGCTAACCAGTCCGACCGGAGTAATACTGCTATGGGAAGAAATGCAAAGAATGCATTTTGATATAAGAAATCTATGGAAAAACGGAAGCTGTATAAAATTTGCCGCCATTGGATCTGCCACGGCACAGGAGCTACAGGTGCGCGGGATTATCCCGGATATCGTACCGGATACATATTGTGCGGAAGACTTGGGAAAGAAGCTTGCAGTGGCAGTAGATAAAAGAGCCAGGGTTAATCTGCTGCGTGCAAAAGAGGGCTCGGCACTTTTGTTTCCACCGTTGCTGGAAGCACAGATTCGGTATCGGGATATTCCCATCTATGAAACACAATTGGCGGAGAATACATTGTTAACGGAACAGGTAATAGAACTGCTCAGAGCCGGGGAAATTGATGCGGTTACCTTTACCAGTGCTTCTACCGTGCGTGGATTTGTACAAATGATAGAATCGGAAATCAAAAAGGAAGTGAATGCCGGATTAGGCAGTGCAGAAGCGGAGGGGGGGCTGGTTGACTACCGGAAGCTTTCTGCCGTATGCATTGGAGAACAGACGGCGGCAGAAGCCAGAAAATACCACATGAAGATTCATATTGCAAAAGAGGCAACGATAGACAGCATGGTCACACTGCTAAGCGAACTGTAATTATAAGACCTTAGTATTTATGGGCTTAGAAGGAGGAAAGAGTTATGGGGAAATATATAGTAAAAAGAATCGGAATCGGATTTATAACCATTTTCATGCTATTAACCATTACCTTTTTTCTGACCCGCTGGATGCCCGGCAATCCATTTCAAAGTGAAAACATATCCGAAAATGTATTACAGGCACTGGAAAAAGAATATGGATTGGATAAACCGCTGCTTACCCAGTATGGAACCTATTTATGTCACTTCCTACAGGGGAATCTGGGCTATTCTTATAAAAAGCCGGGAGTGGCAGTGAATGAAGTAATAGGAAGAACGTTTCCTCAGACCATGCTATTAGGAAGTCTGGCAGTTATGACTGCTCTTTTATGTGGAATGGGAATTGGATTTTTGCATGCAAAGACGTCACAACGCTGGGTGTCGAGAGCCTGTTTGCTTTTGGAATGCATCGGAATGGGGATTCCGAATTTTATGATTGCTCTGGTATTATTACTGATATTTGGAGTACAGTGGAGGCTCTTGCCGACCGTAGGGTTAAATAGTCCGGCTCACTTTATTTTGCCGGTGTTGTCACTGGCAATTTATCCGATGGCAACCATAGCACGTTATACGTATCGTAATGTAAGCGTTGAACTGAAACGTGAATATGTTACCTTTGCCCGTATGAAAGGAGTAAAAACACCTGTTATCTTATATAGGCACGTACTTAGAAATGTGTTTCCACAGATTTTGAACTACTTAGGACCTACCATTGCATTTCTTCTGACCGGAAGCTTTGTGGTGGAAAGTATTTATACGATACCGGGATTGGGACGTGAGTTTGTAAATGCAATTTCCAACCGGGATTATACCATGATAATGGGCTTGACTGTATTTATGGGGGTGCTTGTAATTGGTATTCAGATAATCATAGATATTATAAATGCATGGCTGGATCCACGAGTACGTCTGTCTTTTGAAGAAAAATAGAGCAATGGGGAATACGATGAAGCGGAAATTAAAGAAAGCACAAAAACATAAAATTGCAATTGGCGCTATTCTGCTGCTGCTTTTCTGGCTGACAGCAGTAGTAGTTCCACAGATATCACCCTACACCTATGAGATGCAGGATGTGACGTCCAGAAATCTTGGCAGTTCGTCCCTGCATTTTTTTGGAACAGATAAATTTGGCAGGGATATTCTGGTTCGTGTTTGTATGGGGGTAAGAATCAGCCTGCAGATTGGAATTGGCAGTACGATTCTTAATGTGATGATTGGGGTACTATATGGTGGAATGGCAGGATACTGTGGGAAAAGAGCAGATATGCTATGGATGCGTATCGCAGATATCATCAGTGCAATTCCATCGCTGCTCTATATGATTCTGATTATGCTGGTATTAGGCTCACACACAGGGAGTATTATATTGGGACTCTGCGTATCTGGCTGGATAGGAATTGCAAGGGTGGTGCGAAGTGAAATCTTACGTTTGAAACAGTCTGACTACTGCATGGCGGCACGTATGAGCGGTAACTGGGAGGGACGCATTATTTGGAAACAGCTTATTCCGAATATGAAGAACACGATTATTGTGAACGCTTTATTTATGGTTCCGCAAGCCATATTTGCAGAGGCTTTTTTGAGTTTTGTTGGAATTGGGTTGTCAGCACCTGCAGCAAGCCTTGGAACCATGATTCAAGAGGCAAGAAGCCAGATACAGCTCTATCCCATGCAGATGGTATATCCCATTGTCGTATTATGCATTCTCATTTTTGCTTTTCAATTGATTGGGCTGGGGGTGGAAGAATAATGCAGGCACTCAGAGTTACGGACTTAAAAATACAACTGTATAACACGGAAGACGGTTTTTACCAGGAAGTAGTGCATGGCATTTCCTTTGCAGTAAAGGAGGGTGAAACCGTAGGAATCATCGGAGAGTCCGGAGCCGGAAAAAGTATTTCCATGAAAGCGATGAAAGGAATCCTCCCAGAAGGAAGTAAAGTGACTGGAAGTATAGAAGTAATAAGAGAAGATATTGCAATGATTTTTCAGGATACAAGTGGCTGCTTAAATCCAACCATGAAGATATCAGCACAGCTCGTGGAAACCATACGGGCACATGATAAATGTACCAAAAAGGAGGCCTTGAAGCAGGCGGAATATTTATTGCAGGCTGTTGGTATTACGAACCCGGCAGAGTGTATGCAGCAGTATCCTTTCATGTGCTCCGGTGGTATGCGGCAGCGCATCGTAATTGCTATTGCACTTGCCTGTCATGCCAAAATTCTAATTGCAGACGAACCGACTAGTGCGTTAGATGCAACGGTGCAGTTACAGATGATAAGGATATTACAGAAGGTAGTACGGGAGCAGAAGCTTACCTTATTATTCGTAAGTCATGATATGGGTGCGGTTACGCAGCTCTGTGACAGGGTACTGGTTATGAAAGAGGGAAGTATCATAGAACAGGGTACTCTGGATGAGCTATACAATAATCCCAAGGAGGCTTATACAAAGAGTCTTTTTCAGCAGATACCGTATCCTAAGCGTAGGAAACAGCAGAATATAGAGATGCCGCTGGTATGCATGGAGCGGGTAACCAAGGCATTTGAACAAAATAGTCCAGCTGTAAATGAAGTGTCTTTTACTATAAATAAAGGTGAAATCTATGGACTGGTAGGTGAAAGCGGATCTGGAAAAACAACCCTTGCAAGAATGCTTTTGGGAATGGTAAAGCCGGATAGCGGTCATATTTTTTATCGGGAAGATAAGATTGACAGTCTGAATAAGAAACAAATGAGAACGCTATGGAATCATATGCAGATGATTTTTCAGGATGCATACAGTTCGTTAAATCCTGATTTAACAATCGAACAGACATTACGGGAGACCATACATCTGGACAATCTTTCTTTGATAAATTGCATAAGAGGTAGCAAAGGGAGAGCAGATAAAAAGAAAACGGGAGATAGAATAAATGATATACTACAAGGAGTTGGCTTGGAAAGCAGTTTGAAAAATCGATATCCACGAGAATTGTCCGGAGGGCAGTGCCAACGCGTTGGAATAGCACGCGCCTTATTAAAGAAACCGGATTTTTTGGTTTGTGATGAACCAACAGCGGCACTGGATGTAAATGTACGAAAACAAATCATAGAGTTATTATGTGAATTAAAAGAGGAACAAAGGCTTACTTATCTGTTCATTGCCCATGATTTATCCCTGATTCAACAGATTAGCGACCGTATTGGCGTGATGTATGGGGGCATGCTGGTGGAGGAGGCAGACAGTGAACGGATGATGCAGGAACGCTGGCATCCTTATACCAGAGAACTGTGGACAGCAAGCAGGAAGGCAAATACAAAGGTAGAAAAGGATACAGGAGCAGAAACAGGAATAAAGGACAGTAAGAATGATGGATGTCCCTATGTGGGAAACTGTAGTTGTGCAATGGGGAAATGCAGGATAGAGAAGCCAGAAATGTATCAATATGAGAATCATCGGGTAGCCTGCTTCCTATATGAATAACGGATGTAATTTATTTTTAATGACTTATGAGAAAACAGATGTAAGGGAATAAAGACAGGAGCTCAAATGAAAACAAAAATGAAAACAAAAGTTATCCTATTATTAATACTTATCTTAAGTATAGAGATACTGAGTGCCTGTGGGCAGGAAGGAAAACGGGCAGGAAAAGAGGATAGGAAAACTGAGAGCAGGGAAATTACGGTAGCAACCAATAGTGAAAGTGGTGGATTAGATCCGAGTGGAATGATTGCAATCACATATTTGGCATATTCGGTAACTTCTTTAGACGAATTACTGACATTTGATTCGAATGGAGCAATTGAGTACCGGGCGGCTACTTCTTATGAAGTCAATGATGATGCAACAAAATGGACTTTTCATTTGCGAAAAGATGCAAAATGGTCGGATGGAAGTGCAGTTACAGCAAAGGATTTTATGAATACCATAACACGTTCTTTAGACCCGGCATGTGGAAACGGATATTCCAATTATTTGTTCCCGATACAAAATGCAGAAGCAATTTATAATGGAGAAAAGGAAATAGGGGAATTAGGGGTAAAGGCATTAGACGATTATACTCTGGAATTTACATTAAGTACGCCCTGTGTTTACTTTCTTGATTTATTACGTTTACCAGTGTATACGCCGAGCTGTGCGAGGTATGCAGATGCAGTGGGAAGCGGCTGGGACACCAATCCCAAAACCAGTCTTTCCAATGGTCCGTTTTATTTGAGCGAATATGTATCAGGACAGTATTTTACAGTTAAGAAAAACCCATATTACTGGAATAGTGAGAAGGTAGTGCTGGATAAGATTACCTATCGTTTCTTCGATGACCAACAGTCTATGGCTACAGCATATGCGACAGGAGAAGTGGATATTGCAACGTCGCTGCCGGCAAATATTATGGAAGAATACGAAGGAAAGGAAGACTTACAGGTTACGGATAATATCGCGACCCGCTATATTTATCCCAATTTGGAAGTGGAAGCTTTAAAGGATGTAAGAGTCCGAAAAGCGATAAACCTCGCTATTAACCGTGAGGAGCTGTGTGAAATCGTTGGAAAGGATACGGAAAGCACGGTGAACTTTATTGCAAAGTATATGAAGAACAAAGAAACCGGAAACAGCTATGTGGACGAGGCAGAAAGACCATTTACAGAGAATGTGGAGGAAGCACGGAAGCTGCTTGTAGAAGCCGGATATCCGGATGGGGAAGGCTTTCCAACCCTGCAGTATAAGTATCCATCTCTGGAGCAGGACGCAGATACTGCACAGGTAATTCAGCAGCAGCTGAAAAAGAATCTGAATATCGATATTGAATTGCAAGCGCAGGAATTGCAGGTAAACTATGCAGAGCGGCGTGCGGGAGATTTTGAACTGTGTCGCATGAACTGGACGGCTGATTTTGCTGACCCGTATACGTATCTGTCTATGCTGCTATCGAATAGTACCTATAATTGCAGTGGAATTCGGGACGAAAAGTATGATGCGATTGTGGCGGCTTCCGATGTGGAACAGGATACAACGAAACGAAGCCGGCTCATCCATGAAGCGGAGCAGCTGGCAGTCGGTGAGCAATTTTATATTATTCCATTATACACAACGAAGAGCTGCAACCTTATTCGTCCAACGATTCATAATATAACCCAGATACAGGCAAGTGGAGCTTTGGAATACCGCTATGCAACAATGGAATAGTGAGATTTAAAATACGAAATAAAAAGCACCTACAGACTAAAATCTGTAAGTGCAAAAGAAAAAGCTGATGACGGGACTCGGACCCGTGACCTCCTCACTACCAATGAGGTGCGCTACCACCTGTGCCACATCAGCTTAGTGAAATTGTAATAGAATTATTGCAATCACCGAATGATATTGTAGCAAGTAACGAACGTTTTGTCAATTGTTTTTTATGGATTGTTTTTGTCTGAATAAATAAGCATGTCAGGCTGAGAGAAAGGTACGGTTACTAATATGAAACATTTTCCGTTTTACGTGGATATATCAAAAAAAAGAATAGCAGTTGTAGGGGGAGGAAAAATAGCGACACGGCGGATTACAACACTGTTGTCTTTCCAACCGGAAATTACGGTATTTGCACCGAACCTGACGGAAACGCTAAGGGAATATGTTTTATCTGGTAAAATTAATTACATAGCACGCGTTATTGAAAGAAAAAGTTTTCATGCAGGTAATGATACAGAGAACAGTATATTGGAAAAATTAAATCAAGATATAATATTGTCTGCAACAGATGATAGAATGGTCAATCATATGGTGTACCAGTACGCAAAGGAACATCATATTCCGGTGAATGTTTGCGACTGCCAGGAGGAATGTGACTTTTTCTTTCCAGCAATTATGGAAAGTACACACGCTGTTGCAAGCATTACAGCAGATGGAGATAATCATGCATTGGTACATCAGTTAGCAGAAAAAATGAGGGAGTTATTGCAGAAGCTTGATTGAGAAGCTATATTTTCAAATAGAAAAATGATATACTATATGCATATAATTATAAAATTATGGTCAGTGGGAAAGGCAGGAACTGAATATGAAGGTATTATTTATAGGTGGAACAGGAACGATTAGTATGGCTATCACGAAAGCAGTTGCCCAAAACCATGAATTGTATTTATTAAATCGTGGAAACCGTGCAATTCCGGAGGGTGCAAAGGCACTTGTTTGTGATATTAATGAAGAAGAGAAGGTAAAAAAACTGATTGCCGATATGTCGTTTGATGTAGTTGCAGATTTTATCGCATTTACAGCAGAGCAGGTAGAGCGTGATTACCGCTTATTTAAGAATAAGACGAAACAATATATATTTATCAGCTCTGCATCGGCATATCAAAAGCCATTGTCAGATTATCGTATTACAGAGGGAACCCCATTGTCAAATCCACATTGGGAATATTCCAGAAATAAAATATCGGGTGAAGAGTTTTTGATGAAGAAGTATCGGGAAGAAGGATACCCGGTTACCATAGTCAGACCGAGTCATACCTATGATGAACGCTCGATTCCAATGGGACTGCATGGGGATAATGGAAGTTTTCAGAATATAAAGCGTATGCTGGAAGGAAAAAAAGTAATTATCCACGGAGATGGAACTTCTTTATGGACGGTTACGCATAATAGTGATTTTGCAAAGGGTTTTGTAGGATTGATGGGAAATATTCATGCAATTGGAGAAGCAGTACAGATTACGAGTGATGAAAGTCTGACCTGGAACCAGATTTACCAGACAATTGCAGATGCATTACAGGTGCCGTTACATGCGGCTCATGTGTCATCGGAATTTCTGGCAGCATCCAGCCATTATGACGTAGAAGGCGGGCTGATTGGTGACAAGGCAAATACCGTTGTTTTTGAGAATGTAAAATTGAAAAGACTGGTACCTGGTTTTGTGGCAACCAAACGATTTGATCAGGGAGTACGGGAATCGATTGCTTTTATCATGGCACATCCAGAATGTCAAAAAGAAGATCTGGAATTTGACCAATGGTGTGATGCGGTAATAGAAGAACTGGAACATGCGCAGAAAGCTATTTTAAGCCGCATTGGAGAGAAATGATGCAGGAGGATATATTACTTAAAAGCAGATTTCAGGATTTAGCGGGTAATGCATACGAACATAATCAGTACACCTTTACCGGATTTCTAAATGCAATGGAAATATCCACATTCATGGCATGCACAAAGGATTTTTCCTATGTACCCTATACACTTTATGGTGGCTATGAGGGGAGTGAACGGCAGGTGGTGCGGTTTGGTTCAGAAGAAATGCTGGGATATGAGATGCCCTTTCCGATTTGCTGTATTTTAATAGAACCTCTGATAAAGAAATTTGCAGATGAATTTTCACATCGGGACTTTTTAGGCGCATTGATGAACCTTGGTATTGAACGAAGCATGATTGGAGATATCGTGGTAAGTAATCAATCCGGATATGTATTTTGTCTGGAAAAAATGGCACCCTTTATCATGGAACAGGTAGACAAGGTAAAGCATACTCATATGAAATGCAGTCAGGTAGAGGAATTACCAAAGGAAATCTTCCATACTTTTGAGGAACTTTCTGTTATCGTCGCCTCGGAACGTATTGATGCGGTATTGTCGAAGGTATTGAAGATGTCACGCAGCCAAAGTCTGAATCTATTTCAGGAAAAGAAAATATTTGTGAATGCAAGACTGTGCGAAAATAACAATGTGATAGTAAAGGCAGGGGATATTATTTCTGTTCGGGGTTTTGGGAAGCTTGTGTATGAGGGCTTGCGTTACCAGACGAAAAAGGATAAGCTCTGCGTGCAACTGAAAAGATATTTATAAAATAGACAAATGGGGATAAATTCATATGCAAAAAGAAGATATACGAATAGAGGCTGTCATTGTACATATTTGTGATTCCTTAGTGGGAATGCCGGTACTTTCTGATCAGGTAGTTGATTTTGGCTCTGAATTTGCGGAATTTTTAAGAGAGCATATTTATAAGATTATATCCGGCGATGATTGTAAGACCTGTACTTTTTATAAGACAGAATCAGAAATTTATAAATTGCTGGAGCATTATGAAGATGAAAATTTTATTTCGGTAAGTAAAGATATCGCCAATTATCTCTATGAAATCATGAATAGTAATATTGAGATACCGGCAGGTGATTTGGTCGTTGTACGTTTTAAGACAGGAGAAGAACAATATCTGGCACTTCTTAAGATGAATTATAAGGAATCCTATACACACCGGTCCAAGAGCGAAGAAGATGGAAATGTAAATGAGATTATCAAATATAAATCCATATTGCCGACTGAATCCCAGAGATTACAGGAAGCTGCGGTTATTAATCTGGTAGATTTATCGGTACAGCTGATAGAGAAAAAGTATGAGGTAAATGGAGAAAAGACCAATTACTTCTCTTATTTATTTTTAAAATGCAGCAGCCATATGTCACACAAATCCAAGCTTGCCATTGTGACAAAAGCAGTAGAAGCAGTACAAAGAGATAATTTTGATGAAACAAGGCAATATGAAGAATGTATGAAGGCGAAATCAATCTTAGATGGAGTACTGGCGGAGCAGGGAAGCTTTCAAGTGGAAGAAATTGCAGATAAAATCTTTGAAGAAAAGCCGGAGTTAAAGGTGGCCTTCCAGGATAAGATGGAGAAATATGATTTGGTAAAAGAAAAGGTTGAACCTAAAAGTGAACGGACAATTGCAAAGTATCAAAAGCAATACCTGACCACGGATACTGGTATCGAGATTAAAATACCAATGGAACAATACAGAGATGCTAACAGCGTAGAGTTTATAACTAACCCGGATGGAACCACCTCTGTTTTAATTAAGAATATCGGGCATCTTTCTGCAAAGCTATAAGAGTGGAATTAATGAAAATGAAAAAGCCTCTGGATTAATCCAGAGGCTTTTCATAAATTCATATATAAATTAGAAATAACTGTTGTAAATGGAGCCGGAAGAATAAGGAGAAGATAGACCTCCGGTGATATCGTAGATTCCGTTTGCGGTAGAAGCTGCATAGTTAATCTGTGAAGCTTTTGCTGAAGTTGTATAAGCAAGTGAGTTGTTACCATTAAATAACGTCTTTATGGTAGACATATCTGCATTTTTAAAAGTATCTTTATCGATGGATAGCGTATTATCTGAGCCAACGGTAATTCCAACAGAACTTAAAGCACTTTTATAGACCTTTGTGTTATTAGTCATATTTAAGGTTTGACGTAAAATATTAGAGCTTGAAGACTTGGCCCCCGCTTTTACGGTACTGTTATAATCCTCAATATAGGAATTCACTGCTTTGTAAATAGCATCCCTATCATAGTCATAAGAGGTACTGGACGTACCATCTTCCTTTTTCGTAGTAATGTTCTTTTTGTTAAAAAGAGAATCTGAACCGGTCTTAATCAGTTTGTCAGCAGAGTCTTTTAAAGAATCACTCGCAGACTGAATCGAAGTAGTCGTTGCGGTAGAATCCGAATTAGAAGAACTGCTGTTTGATTCGGCACTATTCTTTGCATAATATGCTTTTGTGAGTTGGTAGTAGCTACCATTCTTAATGCTGGCATAGTTAGCCAGATTAATGGAACTCAGAGAATTGGCGGAGTTACTGGAACTACTGGTGGAAAGACTGGAAAATAATGTTGAATAATCCAAATTTAAATTAATACCCATAAAATCACTCCTTTGATATAGGGCGGCATCCATGCCTTTACATTTTATCTGTCTGAATACAGAACTATCTTTATTACTTTATTATAATCATTATCGGCAGATTTTACAAGAAGGATTAGAGCGAAGTAAAATCTTTTCCACTTATGCTTATTGAGCAGGTGTAGGAACTATAGGCACTTCAGGAGTTACGGGACCCACGGTTGGAGCAGCATTCGCAGCATTTTGAGCAGCGCGCTGCTGCAATTCCAGGGTTTCCTGTTGAATGACAGCCTCTGCACTCGGATTAGCAAAGAAGGCGTCATCATGTGGACACATCTGGGTACTGCCTTCCTCGGAATTAGGAGTCGTGGTAGTGTTTCCAGATAATGCAGCATCACCGGAAGGAGTCAATTCCAATGCCTGTGAAACTTTAAATGGACACTTATCACTAGCTGGCAAACCACTGTACATACATACCATTCCCTGGTAATGAACATCGCAGGTTTCTGTTGGAACGGTACCATCTGCAAAGTATTCGGTCTTTAAATCAGCATCGCATAGACCGGCAATTGGTAATTTACCGGATTTTGCACAGACAGTAGCCTGAACGATACCGCTTGGGACAGTAAAAGGTTTATTTTCCAATCCGGAATGAATCTGTGACATTACATTTTTCCACATGGTTTTAGCAAGTGCCTTTTCAGCGGAACCGCTGAGGCTTACATTATTATCATATCCAGCCCAGGTAGTTGCTGTATAGTATGGGGTATATCCGCTGAACCATACATCTTTGTAATCTGTTGTTGTACCCGTCTTACCCGCCATAGCCATGCCACCGAAGTTTACGCTTCCACCGGTTCCTTTGGTAACTACGTCAACCATTGCATCGGTTAACAGGAATGCAGTAGTTTCTTTGATAACCTGATGGGATTCTGGTTGCGTATTATCAATAAGGACATTGCCCTCATGGTCAACAATCTTTGTATAAAGTGTTGGCTTGATATAAGTGCCATGGTTTGCAATAGAAGCATACGAAGCATTTAATTCCATGTTGGTTACACCATCGGTAATACCGCCTAATGCAAGCGGCTGACCAATATCTGAAACGACGCGACCGTCGCTTTCTGTACGGCTGGCAACTAAAGTGCTAAAACCGAAGTTTTCAAGATAATCAAAGCCCAGTTTAGGTTTAATTGCCGTTAAGGTTTTAACCGCAATGATGTTCAGAGATTGCTCAATACCGTAACGGAGAGAACAGATTCCCTTGTAACCGCCACTATACCAGTTGGAAACTGGGCGTCCATTTTCATAATTGAAGGGTGCATCAGTAAATACAGTAGCGAGAGTCAGACCGGCACTGTCGAGAGCAGGTGCATAGGTAGACACAATCTTAAAGGTTGAACCAGGCTGTCTGGTAGTGTTGGAGGCTCTGTTCAAAGTACGGCTTCCTTCTTTGGTTCCACGCCCACCCACCATGGCTACGATGTGACCGGTGCTTTGGTCTTCAATGGTAAGTGATACCTGCGGCTGGGGAGTCATGGAAATGTTTTCAGAAAGTACTTCATCTCCCTCATTCATTACAGCAGCTTTATAAGCTTCAACAGCGGCCTTTGCTTCATCCTGTGAAGCGTATAACATATTAAACTTCGTATTCTGCTGCTGATAATAAGCCTTATACATTTCAGAACTGAAATTTTCGGTTTCTCCATTGGAGTGTTCTATTGTAAGGGCATAAGTTAAATACCATTTTGTGTTTTCCGGATAATTGGATTCATCATTATAGACCGTATCGCAAATAGTCTGAATCTTTGGATCCTGTGTGGTATAAATGCTAAGGCCGCCGCTGTAGAGAGCAGTATAAGCCTGTGTTTCATTATATCCTTTGATATCGATTAAATCCTGTAAAACCTGTTCTGTTAATTCGTCTACAAAATACGTATAGACAGAGTCTGTGTCGGTTTCAATATTAACAGTCTGGATACGGTCATAGACAGTATCATTAATGGCTTCATCATATTCATCCTGTGTAATGTATCCAAACTCCAGCATATTGTTCAGCGTTTTTTTGCGACGCTCCGCATTTTTATCCGGATGTGTAATCGGATTATATTTGGATGGATTTTGTGTAATACTTGCGATAACTGCACA
Source organism: Lachnospiraceae bacterium (assembly GCA_028692055.1). Lineage (GTDB taxonomy): Bacteria > Bacillota > Clostridia > Lachnospirales > Lachnospiraceae > SZUA-378. The sequence goes on from JAQUYA010000045.1 coordinate 16,601, forward strand.
TTCGGATAAATTAAGCTCATAAACAGGCTTATTAAAATAGCGTAGAGAAGCAGCCTGTACACCAAGGGTACTTTGCCCTAAGTTAATAGAGTTCATGTAGTTTTCAAGGATTTTATCCTTATCCATAACTTTCTCAAGTTCCAGAGCAAGATACTGTTCCTGAATTTTACGTTTTACCTTTTCAATAAAGGAATTTTCATCTACCCAGCCTTTGAATACATTATTTTTTAACAACTGTTGTGTGATGGTACTGGCACCTTGTGAGAAGTCTTTATTTTTAATACCTATCACGGCAGCACGCATGATACCCTGAATATCAATACCATTATGTTCATAGAAACGTTCGTCTTCAATAGCAACGAATGCATGTGCAAGATTCTCTGGAATCTTATCCATGGAAACCGGAATACGGTTGGAATCCGAAGACACCAGCTTTGCGGTTTCGTGTCCTTCACAGTCATAAACAAAGGTAGAGAATCCAGTAGGGGATACGTCGATGTTTGCCATTTCGGGTGCAGAACTTATAATGCCACGAAATACACCGATACCAGCACAGATACCGATAACACCAAAGGATAAAAGAACTACGAGCATAACCTTCAGGACTGATACCGTAAACATTTTTTTGACTTTTATTGATTTTGAATTGAGCGCATGCTGTTTCTTACGCACTCCTTTTTTTCCATAATTCATGATAATAACCATGCCTTTCTTAGCCTTTAACGATGAAAACCTTCATTCTATTCATAAAGGAAAATGCGATTAGAAGAATCGCACAATAATTATTATACCAAAAGCAAAAAGGTAAATAAAGGATTTTATAATATATTAAGAATTGTTCACAAATATATGCAGGTTTATACGTAATATGGTACACTCTATAAGTGTAAAGTGATTTCAAATAAGCATAAAAGGGATATGGTTCTATGGAAGAAAAAATAAAGGAAATAGAAGAATATAAAATTGTGTTTACCGGGGGAAGCGATGAGCTGATAGAAAAGAAGTCACGCTTTATTGCCACGGTACACCCGGTTCATTCAGAAGAAGAGGCAGTCGCATTTATTGAAGCAATGAAGAAAAAATATTGGGATGCCCGACACAACTGTTCTGCGTTTGTTATTGGAAAACGCGCGGAACTCGCGCGTTGCAGTGATGATGGAGAGCCCGGTGGAACAGCAGGCAGACCGATGCTGGAGGTGCTTTTAGGACAGGAATTAAGAGACATTGCAGTAGTTGTGACCAGATATTTCGGAGGGACCTTATTAGGAACTGGTGGGTTGGTAAGAGCTTATACGAGGGCGGTACAGCTGGGCATTCAGGCAAGCAAAGTTGTTACGATGCGTTATGGTGTGAAAATGCAAATAGTCACTGATTACAACGGCGCAGGTAAAATACAATATCTGCTGGAGCAGATGGAGTTAGGCAACTATGAAACAGATTATACGGAGAGTGTAACCTTCAGAGTGCTTGTACCTATTAATATAGTAGAAACACTTCGGAAAAAAATTACGGAAGCGACTGCGGCAAAGGCGCAAATGGAAGAATTAGAAAGGCTATTTTACATTGACAAAAAAGAATGCGTCTAGTATATTTAAGTGGGTTTAAAAAAAGAAAAACAGAACGATAGCAGTTCTTTGAAAGGTGGTGGTTTTTTATGAAACAAATGGCAATGAGAGCAAGCGCTGATATTCCTCTACCCGGGTGTTGCATAGAAAACAGTCACCAATTGTATGGTGACTCATACAAGGAGAATTGCTATGAAAGAATTAATAGAGTTAGTAGAAACTAAGCAATACACCCGACTTCGCCAGGAACTATCAGAACTGAACGATGCGGATATTGCTGCCTTTTTGGAGGCATTGGAAAATGAAGATATGCTTAAAATCTTCAGAATCTTACCGAAAGCATTAGCAGCAGATGTATTTTCTTATTTGCCTATTGAAGATCAACAGGTCATAATCACTTCCCTGTCGGATAAAGAGGCTGCCAATATCATTAATAACCTAATGGCAGATGATGCTACCGATTTATTGGAGGAAATGCCTGCTAATATTGTAAAGAAACTGTTAACTAATGCAAATTCGGAGACAAGAAGAGATATCAATCATTTATTACGCTATCCGGAGGACTCTGCCGGTAGTATTATGACCGTTGAATTTGTAGACCTGAAGGAAAACCTTACGGTAGAAGAGTCGATTGCCCGTATTAAAAAGGTTGGTATTGATAAAGAAACGATAAATATCTGTTATGTATTGGATAACAAACGTACCTTAGTAGGTACAGTTGCATTGCGATATCTGCTTTTAAGTGAACCCGATGCAGTGATTGGGGATATGATGCATGAAAATGTAATTTCTCTTCATACACTGATGGATCAGGAGGAAGTAGCAAGGCAGTTCCAAAAATACGATTTTACAGCCATGCCTGTAGTAGATAATGAAAACCGTCTGGTTGGCATCATCACAGTCGATGATGTTGTGGATATCATGCAGGAAGAAGCCACAGAAGATATGGAAAAGATGGCAGCTATCGTTCCAACGGATAAACCATATATGAAAACAGGTGTTATTGAAACCTGGAAAAAGAGAATTCCGTGGTTATTATTATTAATGATATCGGCAACCTTTACCGGTGGCATTATTACGTCCTTTGAAGACGCATTAAGTACCTGTGTTGTATTAACGGCGTATATTCCAATGCTCATGGATACGGGTGGAAATGCCGGCGGCCAGGCAAGCGTTACCATTATCCGTGGACTGTCCCTAAATGAAATTTCCTTTAGTGATATGTTTTCGGTTGTCTGGAAGGAAGCAAGAGTAGCGATACTCTGCGGTGTTTCTTTAGCCTTGGCAAATTTTGCAAAGCTATTATTGATTGACCGGGTTACTATTTCTGTTGCAGCAGTTGTTTGTATTACTTTAATTGCAGCTGTATTTATTGCAAAAATTGTTGGCTGTTTATTACCTATGGCAGCTAAAAAAATAGGATTTGACCCCGCCGTAATGGCAAGTCCTTTCATTACCACCATTGTAGATGCCCTATCCCTGATCATCTACTTCCAGGTTGCATCCCAACTGCTACATCTGACATCGTAGTGTTGGCAGTATGTTGTGAGGGGTGGCTGCACGGGAGGCTGTGGAGTCGTTAGGGTCAGAAATGGCAGGGTGGTATGGTCTGCTGGGGCAAACGTTTCATCATATTAGAAAATCTAAGAGCCGGTAACACAAAATAAGAAGTCTGTTTCAGACGTACGCAACCGCTATATGATGCGACATCGTGTCGCAATATAGCTTGCCCGCACATCGTGTGCGGGCATTCCTGCTATTCCTATTTTGTGTTATCGGCTCTAATATTTTCTACATATGATTCAAATGTTTGCCCCACCCAGACCATACCAACCTACCACTTCTGACCCTAGCCTCCCGTGCAGCCCTCACACAGATTCCTCTGGGAACGAGCCACACCTTACGGAGTAGCCAATATCTTATCCCTTACGGTATCCGGCACGTTTTCTTAGGGTTGGGTCTAGAATTTTCTTGCGGATACGAAGATTTTCTGGCGTTACTTCTAATAATTCGTCAACGTCGATAAAGTCTAATGCCTGCTCCAGACTTAATACTCTTGGCGGAGAAAGGCGAAGTGCTTCATCGGCACTGGAAGTACGTGTATTGGTAAGCTGTTTCTTTTTACATACATTAAGTTCTACATCTTCCGGTTTTGCACTTTGTCCGATTACCATACCAGAATAAACTTTTGTACCGGCCCCAATAAAGAGCGTACCGCGTTCCTGTGCATTGTAAAGACCATAGGTGATAGCATCACCAGATTCAAAGGCGATGAGAGAGCCTTGTTTTCGATACATGATGTCACCTTTATATGGACCATAGCTGTCAAATGCAGTATTCATAATACCATTTCCCTTAGTATCAGTCATGAATTCACCACGGTATCCAATCAAACCACGGGATGGAATAGAGAATTCCAAACGTGTATAGCCACCATTTGCAAGTCCCATATTTCGAAGCTCCCCTTTTCGCTGACCTAATTTCTCAATAACATTACCAGAGAATTCTTCAGGAACGTCAATGTATACGGTTTCTATAGGCTCTGTTTTTTTGCCATTTTCATCCTGACGGTATAAAACTTCTGCTTTACTAACTGCAAATTCATAACCTTCACGGCGCATGTTCTCAATTAATACAGATAAATGAAGCTCACCACGACCGGATACCTTGAAGGTATCTGCAGATTCCGTTTCTTCTACACGTAAACTGACATCGGTGTTTAATTCACGGAACAAACGGTCACGGATATGACGGCTGGTTACGTATTTACCTTCCTGTCCTGCAAGAGGAGAGTCATTTACGACAAAGGTCATAGCAATGGTAGGTTCAGAAATCTTTTGGAACATAATTGGCTGGATGTTATCTGTAGCACAGAGAGTATCACCGATATGAAGGTCTGCGATACCGGAAATAGCTACAATGGAACCAATTTTTGCTTCCGTCACTTCGACTTTAGCCAAACCATCATATTCATATAATTTACTGATTTTAACTTTCTTTTGTTTCTCAGGCTCATGTGCATTCACAAGAACAACTTCCTGATTTACTTTTACAGAACCATTATCTACTTTACCAACACCGATACGTCCTACATATTCATTGTAATCAATCGTACTGATTAATACCTGAGTACCAGCGTCTGGATCCCCTATTGGAGCAGGAATGTAGTCAACGATTGTTTCAAATAAAGGAACCATATCAGTACCCGGTTGTTCCAAATCAAGTGTAGAAGTACCAGCTTTTGCAGATGCAAATACGAATGGACAATCTAATTGTTCATCGCTTGCTTCTAAATCCATGAATAACTCAAGGACTTCATCGATAACTTCGTTTGGTCTTGCTTCTGGACGGTCAATTTTATTGATACATACGATAACTGGTAATTTTAATTCTAATGCTTTACGAAGAACGAATTTTGTCTGTGGCATTGCACCTTCAAATGCGTCAACGACAAGGACAACACCATTGACCATCTTTAATACACGTTCTACTTCGCCACCGAAGTCTGCATGTCCAGGTGTATCAATGATGTTGATTTTCGTATCTTTGTATACAACGGCTGTATTTTTGGAAAGAATCGTGATACCACGTTCCTTTTCGATATCATTAGAGTCCATGACACGTTCAGCAACTTCCTGGTTCGCACGGAATACACCGCTTTGTTTTAATAATTCATCTACCAAAGTTGTTTTACCATGGTCAACATGGGCAATAATGGCAACATTTCTTACATCTTCTCTTTTTTGTTTCATACTTTATCTACCTTTTACTCCTTCATGCACGTTGTAAAACCTACATTATATAAATTACATTGTAAAACTCACAATATACATGGAATTAATTCAATTTTTTGCAACTCTAATAGTTTAGCACATTCTGTCAATAATACAAGACTTTTCTATCTATTTTGCTCGATTTTACGCGATTGTATTCGATTTAATACGCGATAACTTATAGGCAAGTAGAAATACAAACTTGGAATATCTGGAAACAGATACACATATATATAGTAATGCAT
>JAQUYA010000139.1 GCA_028692055.1 Lachnospiraceae bacterium
CTTTTTTTCCCTTTTTACTCCCGGTGCACCATAATTCCCCGGGTAACTTTTCTCTATCTGTTTCACCTTCCCAAGGTCATATGTTTTTTTTACATACAATCTTTCATCATCTCCTAACTTTAATATCTTTATTGGGATATTAAAAAGGCGCAAAATCCTTGAAAATACTGAGTTTTCATTGACTTTTAACCTATATAGAGGTATAATGAAATTGATGAATTTTTATATCTCTATAAGGGAAATCAAATGGGAGTGGCTGTGGTGAGCTGCTCTCATTTTTTGCCTTTTTTATTCTTCATATTCAGTTTTTTCTTGGCCGCATTGGCTTCAGTATTTACATAGGCCAAAACTCCTCTCTAGCTCAACGGATCTGCGGCATATCTCGCTGCAATCAAATGTGGCTGTTTTAAATATTCCTTGGTTAAATAGTTCCATTCCCCGGCTTTCTCCGCATTTGTAGCATTCAATCACAGCATATGGATCATCATAATCTTCAAATAGTTCAGCAAGCATGATTATGCCGGCCCGGATGTTATCTTCAGGAATGTTTACATCTAGTGCATGATCTGTGGCCATGCGTTCCCAATTTATTTCATTGATTTGCATATAACCAATGCTATGGCCATCATCACCCACTGCATTTGGATCAAATTGTGATTCTGATTCCATAATGGCTATCACAAATGGAAAACTTATCTGATACTCTTTGCATATTTCATATGTAAGCTGCTGCATATCTGCGCTGAGCTTCAGCTCTTCATCCGGGGAAAATTCCTGATCCAATATCTTTTCTTTTTTTACCGCTTCATCTGATTCCTCCGGCCTTGTGATTTCAACTATCTCAACCTCTTTTTCTGTTTCCGGTGCAACCGCAAAGACTTTTATTGCAAAAACGATCAGAGGGATGATTGCAATAGTACATATTGCAGCAATCCTCCTCCTGATCCGTTTTTTTCTTCTCTGCTTCCAATCTCTTATCATTTCAACCTCCTGAGCTTGTCCTGCTGCCTTTTAGCTTTCCATTCTTCAAATTTTTGCTGATTTTCCGGCTCTGCATAAAAGGCAGCGATAGTTTCATATAGGAAGCTGCCTATGATATTGATTTCAGCCTTTGGAACTTCTTTCAACTCTATGTATCCTGATTTCATTTGTTCCCCCTTATACCGCAACACTTAGAATGCCTAATTTTTCAGCAAAAAAATTGGTGCTTACCTTTAAGGCTCTGCAAATTAGCATATACTCCGTTGCTTCAATTCTTCTTCTTCCGTTTAGCATGTCATTTAACGTTTGCTGATTGATTCCGGTTTCTTCTGATAGGTATGTTTGTTTGATTCCGTTCTCTCTTAAATAATCTTTTATTGTTTTTCCTAACATATGTATCCTCCTTTCGTGGAATACTGATATTCAGTAGTTAATTATAATATACAACTGCTATTCAGTAGTGTCAATATAAAAATACTGAATTTCTGTATTTTAAACTTGATATTCCATATTTATTGTGTTAATATTCACATAATAAGGAGATTGGTCATGGGAAGTCTAAGAGATAATATTTCATCAAACATAGCTTATTATAGAAAACTCAATAAACTAACTCAGAAGGAATTGGGTGAAAAATTAGGAGTGAAAAGTACTACAGTTTCAAATTGGGAGCAAGGTGCTAATGCCCCTGATATGGAAATTCTGTTTGATTTGTGTAAATTGTTCAATATATCTGTAACTGATGTTTTCGGATGCGATAGCATAGAATCAGATAATTTTCATATTACCCCTGAAGAGAAGGATATTGTAATTGCTTATCGTGTTACTGATGAAATTGGCAAAGAAAGTGTGAAGCGGCTCCTAGGAGTTGAAAAAAGGGATTCAGATCAGATGAAAGGAATTTCTTAATTAAGAAAGAAGTGGGTAATATTACCTATTTAGAATTTAAAAAGTAAAAGGAGGATTTTTGAAATGGCAGAAGGTACTAAGTTTTGTAAGCATTGCGGTGAGGTAATTGATGCAGATTGTGTTGTTTGTCCTAAATGTGGCAAGCAGGTAGAGGAATTAAAAGGAGGTAGGCCTGATAATATCGTCATTAACAATACTGCTTCCTCTTCATCTAGTGCTACCGTTCCAAACTATAAAAGAAAAATTCCTTGGTATTTATCATGGTTTTGGATTATCGTATTAGGCTTTTTAACCGGTGGAATTTATTTTATAATCGGTCTTATTTTAAGAGTGAGTTGGAAATCTCACAACTAAGTTATTTAATTGCATAAAAATAGCACCCATTGGCAGTGGGTGCTTTGGATCCAATCTTTGCAGATGGCTCTCTATTCGTTTTTTATTATACCATAGGCCTTCTGCATTGCAAAGGCTTATTTTTTATACTCAAAATTGAGGTGATGGTATGGCAAAAGAAAAGGTAATTGAAAAAAATATTGAAGATGTAGCTGTAATATATGCACGTTTTTCTCCCGGGCCAAGACAAACAGAGCAATCTATTGAGGGGCAGGTGCGTGATTGCAGAGAATATGCGGAAAAGAGTGGCCTGAAGATTGTTGATATATATGCGGATCATCATATCTCAGGCAGTGACTTTGAAGGCAGGGTTGAATTTAACCGTTTGATCCGGGATGCAGAGAAGGGCCAATTCAAATATATTATTGTTTGGAAGATAGACCGCTTTGGCAGGGATCGTGAAGAAATAGCTTTGAATAAAGTTAGAATAAAAAAACATGGTGTAAAGCTCCTATACGCAAAGGAAAATATACCGGATGGCCCTGAAGGCATTATCTTGGAGGGGCTTTTGGAATCTCTTGCGGAATACTATGTTGCTGATCTTAGGCAAAAAGTAAAACGTGGCCAAAGGGAATCTGCAATCAAAGGGCATGCTTTTGGTCAATGTCCTTTGGGTTATATTAAAAAAGATAAGAAATGGGTTGTAAATGAATCTGAAGCTGCTATTGTCCGGCAGGTATTTCTTGATTGGGATGCCGGGCTCACTGCTGTGGAAATTATTGATAAGTTTGAGAAGCAAGGGATCAGGAGCCGCAAGGGGCAGCACATCACTAAAAACGGTATCTATACCATTCTTAGAAACTCCAAATATATTGGTGTTTGTTATTATGATGATATTCTAATCCCGATCCCGGCCATTGTTGATATTACTCTTTGGGATTCTTGCCATAGTAAATTTCAGAAACGTATTGGCCAAGCTGCATCCTATAAGGCTGAAGAAAAATATCTGCTCTCTTTAAAGTGTTTTTGTGGGCAGTGTAGTTCTTTGATGGTTGGTGAATCAGGTAGAGGTAAGGGTGGCACTGTGTATCACTATTATAAATGTGCCACAAATAAGCGAAAAGCAAAAGAAAGATGCATCACTAAAACTGTGCGCAAGGAATGGCTTGAAGATCTTGTATTGGAACATACCATGAAGGATGTGCTTCAGGATGATATTATAGATCATTTGGCTACTTGTGTAATGGAAATTCAGGAAAAGAATACTGTAAATTATACTTTGCAGAATTTGAAGCAGGCTTTTACTACTGTGCAAACCTCTATAAAAAACATTATGAAGGCTATAGAAGCAGGAATTATTACAGATACAACTAAATCTAGGCTTATGGAGTTAGAAGCTCAATCTGAAGAACTGAGGATGCATATTGCAAGAGAAGAATTGAAGAAGCCTGCTCTAACTAAAGAGCATGTTGTATTTTGGTTAGAATCTTTTAGGAGTGGGGATCTCTGTGATGATAAGTTTAGAGAGAAGCTCTGTGATATTTTTATTCATTCGGTTTATGTCTATAATCAAAAAGTGGTCATTGCTTACAATTATGCAAACAACAACCACTCCCTGAATTTTACTGATGTTTTGAGGTGTTCGGATGAGCACCTATTAGTGAGACATCGGGGATTCGAACCCCGGACAACTTGATTAAAAGTCAAGTGCTCTACCAACTGAGCTAATATCCCGCAATTTGTTATGAATTATATTTTTATAAACAAAGTGCCCAGAACCGGAATCGAACCAGTGACACGAGGATTTTCAGTCCTCTGCTCTACCGACTGAGCTATCTGGGCATTTTCTTCAAAGAAGAATAGTAGCGGGGACAGGATTTGAACCTATGACCTTCGGGTTATGAGCCCGACGAGCTTCCAGACTGCTCCACCCCGCGTTAATAAAAGGTAACAAATATTAAATTATAAATTCCATTTTGTTACAAATGGATGGAGAAGGATTCGAACCTTCGAAGGCGTTGCCAGCAGATTTACAGTCTGTCCCCTTTGGCCACTCGGGAATCCATCCATATAAGAGCCGATGATCGGACTCGAACCGATAACCTGCTGATTACAAATCAGCTGCTCTGCCAATTGAGCCACATCGGCACACTATCAATACAAAGAAAAGAAATGGGACCTACAGGGCTCGAACCTGTGACCCTCTGCTTGTAAGGCAGATGCTCTCCCAGCTGAGCTAAGATCCCACAATTATCATTATAAACGACCCAGATCGGACTCGAACCGACGACCTTCGCCGTGACAGGGCGACGCTCTAACCAACTGAGCCACTGGGCCACAATATGATATAAACCTGCGCTGCCTTGCAGC
>JAQUYA010000140.1 GCA_028692055.1 Lachnospiraceae bacterium
CCTATTTTCCTTATTCATAATTGTTCATAATTTTCATGACACTCTTTTTATTATAGAATAAACAGCCCACTCATTTCAAGAAGGATTTGAAATATTGTTGTCGAAGTGGTACACTACGAATATATAATCGAGGATTATAGATTGGAGCAATTATGGATTATAATCAAAACAGTGCATCAAATCAGTCGCCCTACCAAAATGAATATACACAGCATAATAATTACTATAGACAGCCCATTACACCACCTGCCAATTCACTCGCGGTGGCTGCCATGTCTCTTGGTATTATTTCCTTATTATTAGCATTCACCTGCACGATATATCCTACCCTAGTTTTCGGTGGATTGGCAATCATACTGGCTCTTTTATCCAAAGGATGTGATTCAAAAATGCACGTCAATGCAAAAACTGCTGTTATTACAGCTACGGTTGGCCTTGCTTTTGATGTAATCGTTGTGATTGGGTCTTTCCTCTTGATTTTCTCACCGATTGCAGTACCGGAATACAGAGCGGAGTTTGATAAGATGTACGAGCAGATTTATGGGCAATCTTTTGAAGATATGTTACAGGATGCTACAGAAGGCATGTGATTGTTTCGATAATAGAAAGGATGTGTTGCTATGATAGGAAGCATTAATAATAACACGCAAACTTCACTCACAAATGTAGGGGAATCTACTATAAAAAGTGCAGGTCGCAAATCATCTCCAGCCGAATGTGAAACCTGTAAAAATCGTAAATATCAAGATGGTTCCGATGAAATGGTATCCTTCAAATCCGCTTCCCATATCTCGCCTCAGGCATCTGCCGGCAAAGTCAGAGCGCATGAACAGGAGCATGTTTCTAATGCGTATAAAAAAGCCGCCGAAAAAAATGGAGAAGTTATCTCCGCAAATGTTTCCATGCAATCTGCAGTCTGCCCGGAATGCGGACGCTCCTATATCGAAGGTGGTACTACAAGTACACAAATAAAATACTATAATGAAGAAAATCCTTATCAGCAGGACAAAAAAACAACCGATGCCATTTCACTGACCGGTAATCACATTGATGCTGCTTTATAAGGAATCATAAGGGGTAAACACATATATGAATACATTGAAAAGCTCTTCCGAATTAAAATCATATGCGAAGGGTACTTTATTAGGAAAATATGGAACTGTCATTCCTGCCTTTCTTGCGGCAGAAAGTGTAATCTTTCTTATCCAGATTATTGCTTCCAATATGGTGGACATGTCCACTGCTTATGGCATGATAATTTACTATGCCATTGCATTTATCGTACAATTATTTGCTGCTATTATCGCACTTGGTCAGGCTCGTTTATATTTGAACATCACCTGTAACTTTCCTTATGCAATTAATGATGTCTATTCCGGTTTCTCGCATCATCCGGATAAAGCCATCAAGATTCAAGTTCTCTTACTGATTTATGAATCCCTGTGCATGGTTCCCGCATTGATTTTCTATTTTCTATATACACAGTCCGGCAATCCACTGCTCATGCTTGCCACCTCCATTACTGCAATTATCGGTGGTATCAGTGCCTGTGTTATTGCCCTGACCTATTCACAGACTAATTATCTGATTCTTGATTTTCCACAGTATTCTGCAACGGAAATTATGAAACTGAGCAAAAAAATAATGAAGGGATACAAAGGAAGCTTTTTTTATCTTACGGTAAGCTTTTTACCACTGATTTTACTGTCCTTTGTTACCTGCTGCATCGGTTATCTGTGGGTAATCCCTTACATCAATGCAACCAATGCTCAATTTTACTTGGACTTAATCCGCGTAAAATCTGCACCTGTTGTAGATGAAACTCCCGTTGCTTCCAATTAATATTGAAGATACATAAAATACAGTAGGGAACATTTTATATATCTTCATTTCATTAATTGTTAATCCATTTCAAGTAAGCATTGATAAATATATCAATACTTCCGTCCATAACCGCATCCACGTTGCCGGATTCCGCATTTGTTCGATGGTCCTTTACTAAGGTATACGGCTGCATTACATAAGAACGAATCTGATTTCCCCATCCAATCTCTTTCACTTCGCCACGAATATCCGATAACTTCTCAGCATTTTCCTCTTGTTTTAATAAATATAGTTTTGCCTTCAGCATTTGCATTGCTTTATCCTTATTCATATGCTGAGAACGCTCATTTTGACATTGTACAACGGTTCCCGTTGGAATATGGGTAATGCGGATTGCTGACGAGGTCTTATTAATATGCTGTCCACCGGCACCACTGCTTCGATAGGTATCGATTCGTAAATCATCCGGATTAATATCTACGTCCAAGTCTTCTTCAATATCCGGCATTACATCTAGCGATACAAAAGAGGTCTGTCTTTTACCCTGTGCATTAAAAGGAGAAATACGAACCAGACGATGTACCCCCTTTTCCGACTTTAAATAGCCAAAAGCATTTAATCCATTTACCTGAAAGGTAATCGATTTAATCCCTGCTTCATCTCCATCTAAAAAGTCTAATACATCTACGGTAAAGCCTTTTTTCTCAGCCCATCTGCTATACATACGATAAAGCATATTTGCCCAATCACAGCTTTCGGTTCCACCAGCACCCGCATTGAGTTTTAAAATAGCACCACATTTATCATACTCACCGGAAAGCAAAGTACTAAGACGAAGTTCCTCAAATACTTCAATAAAGGAATCCAGTTCTGTCCGAATATCCGCTGCCATATCGGCATCCTCTTCTTCATAACCCATCTGAATAAGTGTTTCGATATCTTCATATTGCGTTTCCAGACTTTCAACTGTTTCCACGCTGGTTTTTAAATCCTTCAATTCCTTCATTAACCGATTTGAGCGTTCTGGTTCGTCCCAGAATCCAGGGGCTTCCATCTCGCGTTCCAGTTCTTCGATACGTTTTGACTTATTCGCTAAGTCAAAGTGAATCCCTCACTTCCGCTAATGGAGTTTTGTAGGTCTGTATTTCTGATTTCATTTGGTCTAATTCTACCACTTACGGTCACCACCTTTAGTTTCTGCCGCAGCAGTTTTTATATTTCTTACCACTTCCACATGGGCAAGGGGCATTTGGATATATCTTCGTTTCTTTTTTTACCGGAGCTTTTGCAGCGGAGTCATCTTTATTTGTTCCGGTCACTTTGGCAACCTGTTCTCTTTCCACCTTTTGTTCAATCTTTACATGGAATAATAAACGGACCGTATCTTCACGGATATTGTCGGTCATAGCACCAAACATTTCATATCCATTCATCTTATACTCAACCAGTGGATCCTTTTGTCCGTATGCCTGTAAACCAATACCCTGACGCAGCTGGTCCATATCATCAATATGATCCATCCATTTACGGTCAATTACTTTCAAGAGAATTACACGTTCCAATTCACGGATTGCTTCTGTTTCAGGGAACTCTGCTTCTTTACTCTCATACAGCTTAACTGCCTCTTCTTTTAGCTGATGCATTAAGCTATTTTTCTTACGTTTCTCTACACGGCCTAAGATTACCGGCTGAATCGGAATGATTGGCAGCAATAAGCTGTTCAATTCTTTTAAATCCCAGTCTTCCGGTTCCATATCATCTCCGATAACGGTATCTACTGTACTTTCCACAATATCGGTAATCATCTTGTAAATAACATCACGCATACTTTCGCCATCTAATACACGACGTCTTTCTGCATAGATAATCTCACGCTGTTCATTCATAACCTGGTCATACTCCAGCAAATTCTTTCTGATACCAAAGTTATTACTTTCTATCTTCTTCTGCGCTGTTTCGATTGCATTCGTTAACATTTTGTGTTCGATTTCCTGATTTTCAGGAATACCCAGAGTGTTAAACATTGTAATCAGTCTTTCAGAACCGAATAAACGCATCAAATCATCTTCCAACGAGATATAAAATCTGGATTCACCCGGATCCCCCTGACGACCTGCACGGCCTCTCAGCTGATTATCAATACGTCTGGATTCATGACGTTCTGTACCAATGATTCGAAGTCCACCAGCCTCTTTTGCATAGTCATCCAGCTTAATATCTGTACCACGGCCTGCCATATTCGTTGCAATGGTAACCGAACCGGATAAACCTGCATCAGCTACAATTTCTGCTTCCAGTTCATGAAATTTTGCATTCAATACTTTATGCGGTATTCCACGTCGATTTAACATGCCACTGATTTCTTCCGATGCTTCAATTGTAATCGTACCAACCAAAACCGGCTGCTTCTTTGCATAGGAATCCTCCACTGCTGCAACAATCGCATGTAATTTTTCTTTTTTTGTCTTGTATACGCAATCCTGCATATCATTACGTAAGACAGGTTTATTCGTTGGAATTTCAATAACATCCATTCCGTAAATATCACGGAATTCCTTTTCCTCGGTAAGAGCGGTACCTGTCATACCGGATTTTTTCTCAAATTTATTAAAGAAGTTCTGGAATGTAATATTGGCTAAAGTTTTGCTTTCTCTCTTGACCTTTACATGTTCCTTCGCTTCAATTGCCTGGTGCAAACCATCTGAATAACGACGTCC
>JAQUYA010000141.1 GCA_028692055.1 Lachnospiraceae bacterium
TTCCAGTCATTCTTTTTCGTATTCTATGATTATTTCTCAAAAGCAGGGCTGCGCTCTTGCAATTATCCAAAAAGCATTTCATTTTTAAATTTTTGTATGGATTATTTGTAATAAGAATTGTATGATAGAGAGGTATCAGGTTTGAAAGATATCTTTCACTCCCTTGATTTGTAAGCAACCTTTGAATTCACGACTGTTGAAGCAGTCAAGGAGGCTAAAGTGTGAAATAATTTGAAAATTATTTCACACTGGTTTTGATTGTACGCGTGCTAAAGCACGCAGATGGGAATAATTATGAAAAGAAAAATTACAGATTCAATTGTATATGTAGGTGCAGATGATCTCACGATAGACTTGTTTGAGAGTCAGTATCAGGTACCAAATGGCATATCCTATAATTCGTATATCATTCTGGATGATAAGATAACCATTATGGATACCATTGACAAACGTTGTACAGAAGAATGGCTGACCAACATAGAAGAAACGCTGGGAAATCAGGAGCCAAGTTACCTGGTGGTATCTCACATGGAGCCGGACCATGCGGCAAACATAAAGACATTGTCAGAAAAATATCCAACGATGCAGGTAGTGGGAAATGCCAAGACCTTTGACATGATCAATGCTTTTTTTGACATAGATTTGACGGAGCGTATGGTTACGGTAAAGGAGGGCGATATTCTATCGCTGGGAAGCCATACTCTCCAATTCTATATGGCACCTATGGTGCACTGGCCAGAGGTCATGGTTACTTATGAAGTGAGCGAGAAGGTACTTTTTTCTGCAGATGGCTTCGGTAAATTCGGTGCGCTGAGTGTAGAGGAACCATGGGCAGAGGAAGCGAAGAGATATTATTATAATATAGTTGGAAAATATGGGGTACAGGTGCAGATGCTTCTGAAAAAGGCGGCAGGACTTGATATCTCCAGGATATGTCCGTTACATGGACCGGTTCTAACAGAGAATCTTGGATATTATATCGATAAATACAACACCTGGAGTTCCTACATACCAGAGGACCAGGGTGTACTAATCGCATATGCATCCATCTATGGAAACACAGCGGCTGCAGCGGAGAAAATGGCAGAGATCATGCGTGCACAGGGAGTACGAAATGTGCTTGTCAGGGATCTGGCACGAGAAGACATGGCACAGGTGGTAAGCGATGCATTTACTTATGACAAGCTGATTGTTGCCTCACCAACCTATGACGGCGGTGTATTCCCATGTGTGGATACATTTCTCCGTAAGCTTCAGATGAAAAATTATCAAAAGCGTAAGGTCGGATTCATGGAAAATGGTTCCTGGGCTCCTATGGCTGCAAAGAAAATGCGGGAAGCAATGGAAGGTCTTAAGGAGATTACGATTTGTGAGCAAGTGGTAAGTATTAAATCTGCTATGAAGGCTGCAAATATAGATGAGATGAAGAAGCTGACAGAAGAATTGTGTATGTAAGTAGAATACGAGCAGGAAGTAAAACGTATTTGCATAGAAAACAAATGAAGAAAAGTGGTAAAAAATGTTATTTTCAAATAAAGATTTAAAAAAGTTAATTATTCCATTAATCATTGAACAAATATTAGTTATTGCAGTAGGAATGGCAGATACAGTAATGATTTCAGGGGTTGGAGAGGCTGCTGTGTCAGGTGTGTCCTTAGTGGATACCGTGAATGTACTGATTATTAATATCTTAAGTGCCCTGGCAACAGGAGGCGCAGTGGCAGCAGGCCATTATCTGGGACAAAAGGATAAGGAAAATGCGTGCAAATCAGCATGGCAGCTTATTTTTTTCTCAGTAATACTGGCTGTTGTAATTACCGTGATTTTTATAGGGATGCATGACTTTATTTTGCGTCATGTCTTTGGCAGTATTGATGCGCAGGTTATGCAGAATGCGAAAACCTATCTGCTGATTACGGCATTTTCTTTTGTCCCATTGGCAGTCTATAATGCCGGCGCAGCATTATTTCGGGCAATGGGAAATTCTAAGGTGACCATGTGGGTTTCGACGGTCATGAATGTGATTAACATTACCGGAAATGCAATTATGATTTATGGTTTGAAAATGGGTGTGGCGGGAGCCGCTATTCCAACAACGGTATCCAGAACGGTCGCCGCGGTGATTATATTTGCAATGTTATTTCAGAAAAAAAGAGATATACATATATCCGGGCATGTGACATGGCACTTGCATTTACGTATGATTAAACAGATATTGTATGTGGGTGTTCCGAATGGTCTGGAAAATAGCCTATTCCAATTGGGAAAAATATTATTACTAAGTCTAATTTCTACGATTGGAACAGCTGCCATTGCCGCAAATGCAGTAGCCAATACGATTACCATGTTTAATATTCTGCCAGGTATTGCGATTGGCTATGCACAATTGTCAACGGTATCGATTTGTGTCGGTGCGGGGGATGCAAAACAAGCGAGATATTACACTAAAAAATTAATGTGGATTACTTATCTGGGAATGGCATTGATGTCCACCGCCATTTTCTTTACGGCGCATTACATTCTGAAAATCTATGGACTGAGTGCGGAAACAGAACGACTTACGATAGAAGTTGTCCGATATCATGCTATTATGGTGCTAATCGCATGGGTACCTTCTTTTTCTACCCCAAATTCATTTCGAGCAGCAGGGGACGTTATCCTTCCAATGGTCATAGCCATTGCTTCCATGTGGATATTCCGAATTGCGGCTGCCTATATTCTGACGGTACAGTTAGGGATGGGACTCATGGGCGTATGGATTGCGATGACCATCGACTGGGCATTCCGGGCAATCTGCTATACCATTCGATACCGTGGAAACAGTTGGCTGAAAAAGATACAGGGTACGGAGAATTAGTATAGAATAATATTTTGACAAGTATGACCGGGTTATCATATAATGGAATGCGAGAGAAATGTGAGATTTCGCTGGGTGATGTTAAAAACTCCCAAATGAATTTTACAATGAAACGAATAGAAAGGTGTGGTTATTAATAATGGAGAAAGAACTGGTTATTGTAGTTGATTTTGGTGGACAATATAATCAGCTGGTTGCACGTCGTGTCAGAGAGTGTAATGTGTACTGCGAAATCTATTCTTATAAGACAGATATTAATAAGATAAAAGAAATGAATCCAAAAGGAATCATTTTGACAGGTGGACCAAACAGTTGTTATGAAGAAGGTGCCCCAACGTATTCCAAAGAATTATTTGAACTTGGCATTCCGGTATTGGGCTTATGCTATGGCGCACAGCTTATGATGCATGTGCTGGGCGGCAAAGTGGAGCGCGCAAAGGTTCGTGAATATGGCAAAACAGAAATCTTTGTGAATAATAAAACAAAGTTATTTGAAGGTATTTCCGACAGTACGATCTGTTGGATGAGCCATTTTGATTATATTGCGGAAATGGCAGCGGGATTTACCTCTATCGCGCATAGCAAGGATTGCCCGGTGGCAGCAGCACAATGTGAAGCGAAGAACCTCTATGCAATACAATTCCACCCGGAAGTGCTTCACACACAACAGGGGACAGAGATGCTATTCAATTTTGTTCGCAAAATCTGTGGCTGCGTGGGTGATTGGAGAATGGATTCTTTCGTGGAGCAATCTATCCAGGCAATTCGTGAAAAGGTAGGAGACGGCAAAGTATTGTGTGCTTTGTCCGGCGGCGTGGATTCTTCTGTGGCAGCAGTTATGCTCGCAAAAGCAATCGGAAATCAGCTTACCTGTGTATTCGTAGACCATGGCTTGCTTCGAAAGAACGAAGGCGATGAAGTAGAAGAAGTATTTGGACCGAATGGTTCCTATAACCTGAATTTTATCCGTGTCAATGCGCAGGAACGTTTTTACTCCAAATTAGCCGGGGTATCCGAACCGGAACACAAGCGTAAAATCATTGGTGAAGAATTTATCCGTGTATTTGAAGAAGAAGCAAAGAAAATTGGAACCGTGGATTTCTTAGTGCAGGGAACCATCTATCCGGACGTTGTCGAAAGTGGACTTGGCGGAGAATCTGCCGTTATCAAATCACACCACAATGTAGGTGGATTACCGGATTATGTAGATTTCAAGGAAATTATCGAGCCACTGCGTGACCTGTTCAAAGATGAAGTGCGTAAAGCTGGCTTGCAATTAGGAATACCGGAAAACCTTGTATTCAGACAACCTTTCCCAGGTCCTGGGCTCGGTATCCGTATCATTGGCGATGTAACCGCTGAAAAGGTACAGATTGTTCAGGAAGCAGACGCTATCTACCGTGAGGAAATCGCAAAAGCCGGTCTGGACAGAAGCATCGGTCAGTATTTCGCAGCCCTTACCAACATGCGCTCCGTAGGTGTCATGGGCGACGAAAGAACCTACGACTACGCTATCGCATTACGCGCTGTCAACACGATTGATTTCATGACTGCTGAGTCGGCGGAGATACCATATGAGGTACTCGGCAAAGTGACGAGCCGGATTGTAAATGAAGTAAACCATGTAAATCGGGTAATGTATGATTTGACCGGGAAGCCACCGGGAACGATTGAGTTTGAATA
>JAQUYA010000046.1 GCA_028692055.1 Lachnospiraceae bacterium
GCTGGATATGATTGCGAAAGTGTGGGAACTTGCCGGACTTTTGGTGGATGAAAAACGCTAAAACTGGCATGCAACAAGAAAGTAGGAGGAAATCAACATGTCAATTCGATTAACCGGTATGGCGTCAAATCTTGATACCGACAGTATGGTTCAGGAATTAGTGAAGGCATCTAGTGCAAAAAAAGAAACACTTGAAAAGGAACAGACAGCACTCGGCTGGAAACAGAAAGCCTGGTCTGATTTGAATACAAAAATATATAACTTTTTTAATAAAACATTGGATAATATGAAATATCAGGGAAGTTACGGTAAGAAGTCAACGACAATTGCAGATACTTCCATTGCGACGGTCGTTGCAGGAGACAGTGCAGTAAATGGCTCTCAAAAATTAGCGGTGACACAGTTAGCGACTTCCGGTTACCTGACCGGAGGTAAATTATCCGGTTCCAATACGGCCAGTACCACGATGGCAGGGCTTGGTGCAATTGCAGAGGGAGAAACAGCTGCCATTGACGTAAATGGAACAACAATAAATATAAACGGCAGCACTACGATACAGAGTTTTGTATCACAATTGAATGATGCCGGTGTAAATGCAAGCTTTGATGCTACAAACCAGAGGTTTTTCATTAGTGCAAAAGAGAGTGGCGCAGATGCTGATTTTACAATTGCTGCGCATGATGCGAATGGCCTTAAAGCATTGCAGAACATGAAACTCATGACAGCAGGAGATGCGACTAATAATAGTGATTATATAAAATGGGCAAATATGACTGACGAAGAACTTGCAGCAGAAGCGACAACGGAATCAGCCAAGAGAGCAAATGCTTTTTACAATTCCGTGTTATCTTTACAGTCTTCCAATGAAGAACTGCAAAAGGAAAAGGAAAAACTGGCAGCAAAGAAGTCTGATTATCTGGCAAGTGATGTTTATAAGAATGCAATGAAAGAAACAGATCCAAGCGGAATCAATACCTTAGAAGATAATCTCATGCTGCTAAAGGATAAAATATCCACCATTGAAGAAGAAACGAAATCCTATGCAGAATTATCTGCTAAGAAGGAAGCAGGGGAAACACTTACTGCCGAGGAAGAAGCCAAACTGGCAGAGCTTTCCACAGATGAGAAAAAAGCATCATGGGCGTCTCTGGATACCTATAAAAAAAATCTGAATACATTACAGACCTGCGCAGATTATGATACCAGTATGGCGAATATTGATACGACGATAGCTACAAATAACACAACGATAGCTGATTACCAGAAATATTATAATACAACCATGGATGCAGAGGGTAAGGTAACAGCCAATGCAACTGATTTGATGAAAAACACAGTACAGACAGAGTTTGAAAATAAACGTACCACAGCCAAGGAAGCAATTGCAGCAGCCAATGGAATGACTGGTGATTTGAATGGAGCAGCTCGCATTGCCGGACAGGATGCAAAGATTCAACTGAATGGTGCGGAATTTACATCCAAAACTAATAGCTTTACGGTAAATGGACTTACCATTACGGCAAATGCATTATCGGACATAAGTTCAACTACCACGAAGTATTATGATGCAGATGGAAATGAAGTGCCGGAAGGAACAGCAGGAGCAACTGCGAAGACTACCAATAATTACAAGACTACGGCAATCAATACTACAGATGATGTAGATGGCATCTACAAAATGATTAAGAATTTCTTCAGTGAGTACAATACTCTGATTAATGAAATGGATTCTCTGTATAACGCATCCTCTTCGAAGGGTTATCAGCCTTTAACCAGTGAAGAAAAGGACAGTATGACGGATACGGAGGTAGAAGCCTGGGAAAAGAAAATCAAGGATGCCTTATTACGAAAGGATTCCACATTAGGAACGACTATCAGTAATATGAAAATGAGCATGATGAGTTCCTTTACTGTAGATGGAAAGACAACTAGTCTGTCAGATTATGGAATTGAAACCCTGGGTTATTTCCTTGCGGCAGACAACGAAAAAGGTGCCTATCATATCGCAGGTGATTCCACGGATACCAATACTTCTGAAGCAGAAGATAAATTAAAAACGGCAATTGCAAATGACCCGTCTGGGGTGGTATCATTTTTTACACAATTGTCGACAGCATTGCATGAAAAGTTAAATGCACAGATGGGCAGAACTACCTATAGCAGCTTCAAAAAAGTAT
This sequence comes from Lachnospiraceae bacterium, assembly GCA_028692055.1. Lineage (GTDB taxonomy): Bacteria > Bacillota > Clostridia > Lachnospirales > Lachnospiraceae > SZUA-378. The sequence goes on from JAQUYA010000046.1 coordinate 2,178, forward strand.
ATGAAGACAAGAAAATGCAGGAAGAATATGATGGATATACCACTAAGATTGCAGCGCAGGAGAAAAAGCTTACCGCATTAGAGGATCGTTATTATTCGCAGTTTACAGCTATGGAAGTTGCTATGTCCAAACTGAATTCCCAACAGAGTTCTCTTTCTTCACTATTGGGATAAAAGAGTAAAATAAAAATGAGAAAGGCATGGTCATTAAAATGCAAATGAATAATGCATATGCACAGTATAATAATAACAAGGTTATGACAGCATCTCCCGGGGAACTGACGCTTATGTTATATGAGGGTGCCATTAAATTCTGTAATATTGCGATTATTGGAATCGAACAGGGAAATGTGGAAAAAGCGCATAATAATATCATGAAGACTCAGAGGATTATTGAGGAATTCCAAATTACTCTGAACCGTAATTATGCGGTAGCAGAAGATTTTGACAAGGTGTATAATTACCTTGTTATGCGGTTACGCGAAGCAAATACGAAAAAAGATAAAGGGATTTTAGAAGAGGTATTGGGGCATTTGCGTACGATGCGTGATACCTGGAAAGAAGTGATGCGGTTGGCTGGACAATCCAGCTAGCGCCAGAGGACAAAAAATGGGAGAAACAAATCCGTATATACAATTATTGATAGATGGACTTCAGAAGAAGAAGCAGGTACTCGATCAGATTATCCTAAAAAACCAGCAACAGATAGAAATTCTTTCACAGGATACGGTGGAATTCGATGCCTTTGATCAAAATGTATCAGCGAAGGGGGATTTAATCAAAACCCTGGAGACATTGGACGAAGGCTTTGAAAGTGTTTATGAAAGAGTCAAAGTGGAGTTGACAGGAAATAAAGAAAAATACAGAGTGCAAATCAAAATTTTACAGCAGTTGATTCAGGAAATTACGGATAAAAGTGTGAGTATACAAACCATGGAAGCCAGAAATAAGAAAAAGATAGAGGATTATTTTAGTTATACCAGAGCTAGTATACATCAGGCAAAGCAGGTGAATAAGGTGGCTAACAGCTATTATAATACAATGACTGGAAAAAGTATTCAGGGTGCGAGCACCTGGGAACAAAAAAAATAATAATTCGGTATAAAGTTTTTATAACTTTGTCCGATATATTATATAAGTAAAGAAACTTACTTAACAAACTTTACAAATCAATAGAATTTAAAGGTACGTACGGCTGGCAAATTTTATTGATAAACCAAACAAACGAGTGGCATGGATGCCACCGTAAATTCAAGGAGGAAAATATTATGGTAGTACAACACAACATGACAGCGATGAACTCTAACAGACAGTTAGGCGTTACAACAGGTGCACAGGCAAAAACAACTGAGAAATTATCTTCTGGTTATAAGATTAACCGTGCAGCAGATGATGCAGCAGGATTAACCATCAGTGAGAAGATGAGAAGTCAGATTAGAGGACTTACACAAGCTTCCTCTAATGCTCAAGACGGTGTATCTTGTGTGCAGACAGCAGAAGGTGCTTTGGCAGAAGTACATGATATGTTACAACGTATGAATGAATTAGCAGTAAAGGCTTCTACAGCTACAAACACATCAGCAGATAGAGTTGCTATTCAGAAAGAAGTTACAGCTCTTGTATCTGAAATCGACAGAGTAGCTCAGTCTACACAGTTCAACAAACAGAACCTATTAGATGGTAGCTTTACAGGTAAAAATGTTCAGGTTGGTGCAGAAGACAAAGCAAAACAGAGAATCAAACTTTCTATCGTAGCTATGAGCGCAACAGGTCTTAAAATTAATGGCTTGAAGACGGCTACAGCAATGACAGATAAAACTGGAGTGCTAGCACAACAATCCATCTCTACAATTACCAAAGCGATTGCATCGGTATCTTCTCAGCGTTCTTCATTGGGTGCTATCCAGAATCGTTTAGAACACACCATTGCGAACTTAGATAACATTGTTGAGAATACAACAGCTGCTGAGTCTTCAATCAGAGATACTGATATGGCATCTACCATGGTATCTTACAGCAAGAATAATATTCTTATGCAGGCAGGACAGTCCATGTTAGCACAGGCTAATCAGTCTAATCAGGGTGTATTATCACTGTTACAGTAATTTAGTAAAATGTTGTAAAAACCAGAAGGGGTTGGCGAGCGTCAACCCCTTTTTTAATAATAAAAAATTTGCAGGAGAACAATATGCTGGTGGATGAAATAGGAGAGCTGAATAGGATTATTGGAACACTTACGGAATCCATTGCAGCCGAAAAATTAGAGCAAACAGATACCCTGGTACCGCTGATGAATCAGCAGTTGCAATCTGTGATTCCTCGAATTGCAGCATCTTATATGAGGGAAGAATTGCAGGAACCAAGAGAAGATATACAATATTGGATTCAGCAGATGGAGAGAGTGATTCAGGCATTGAGTGATAGTGATTTATTTGCATTGGTAGACATACTTCACTATGAATTGCAGGAAAACCTCAAACTATATTGTGAAATGATAAAACGGGCGGGACTTGAAAATGTGTTGTAATGGAGAAGAATATGAGTGAAAATACAATTTTTCATAAAAATATGCAGGTTTTACAAAAATATAATGCAACCATTGCACAGAAAATGCATGAAAAAAGCACAGATGAGGAAATTCAAGCTGGTGTAGAAGAGATTGCGGGGAGAAGCGTACTATATGGAATACGGGAAGGAAAGCAATATCAGCTGGACTCGCTCTATGATAGTACTTATATGGTAAATACATGGTATCAGAAAGTTACAGCTGATACATTGCGCTATAGAAGCAGGTTTTTCTTATTTGGTCTTGGAAATGGCATGTATGCAAAGAAGGCTTTAGAGGAAACCTCGGAAGATGTACTGATATTCATCTATGAACCTTCAAAGAGCATCTGGAAGACGGTGCTTGAAAAGATAGATATCAGCAATATCCTATGCTCGGACCGGATAATACTTCAAGTCGCAGATTATGGGGATCTGCTATTGGAAGAAAAGCTGGACCGGGTGATACGATATGAAGAAGTGAAAGGATATATTATATCAAAGTATCCCAATTATTCAAGGCTATATCCCAAAGAAGCAAAGAGATACGTGGAGCTGATACAGATATACTGTAATCGACGGGATGCAGAGCGATTCCTGCTGGAACGCCATGGAGTTGCATATTATTGTAATACCTTCCAGAACCTCCACTTTTTAAGAGACGCAAGGTCTCTGCGGAGCTTATGGGAAAAGATACCCAAAGGAATTCCAGCGATTGTGGTGTCATCGGGACCATCTCTGGATAAGAATATAGAGGAATTAAAGAAAGCAGTTGGTAAAAGCTTTCTCATTGCTGCTGATTCAGCATTAAAGGCATTGCTGGCACATGATATCATACCGGATATGTTCGTATCGGTAGATGGATTAAAAAATCCAGCTCATTTTCAGGATGAAAGAATTCAAAACATTCCCTTGGCATGCAACCTACAGAGTAATTTGGATATGATGCAATTTCACAAAGGCATGAAATACTATACCAAAAGCCTGGATTTTTATCTGCAGGACAAATTAGAACAAATGGGGGTAGAACTTCCAGTTTTTGGTTCCGGAGGGTCTGTTGCCCATGAATGTTTTGAACTAGCCCGTATTTTGGAATGTAATCCCATCATCCTGGTGGGACAGGATCTTGCGTATACGAATGCTCAGACGCATGCCAGCCATACCGTAAGGGGAGAGTGGCATATAGATGTACAGAATCTGGATACGCTTACTTTGGAGGGAATCGATGGAGCACCTGTGCTGTCCTCTTATGAGTTTCAGCTATATTTACAGTGGTTCGAGCAGCAGATTGAAAAGAATCCTCAGCTTCGCGTAATAGATGCCACAGAAGGAGGCGCCAGAATTCATGGCACGAGGATAGAGTGTCTGGCAGACACCATTGCACGGGAATGCGTGGAGGCAGTTCCTATGGGAGCACTTCTACAGGAGACAATGCCAATGATGACAGAAGCACAGTATCAGGAATTGAAGAGATTCATAAGGAATATTCCGGAAGAGCTGGAGAATGCCTTGCGAATTGCAAAAGAAATGGAACGATGTTACCAAAGGATGCTTTTTCTAATCTATCAGGATAAATATCAAAAAAATGAATTTAAACAACTATATGGAAAAATAATAGAAATGAGTGCAAAGCTGGAGGCAATCGGGGCAATGGAGTATGTGCAGAGCCATATACAACAGATAACCAACCAAACCATGGAGGGAATCTATGATGTGCAGGCAGATGAAAGAGCAGAATTAATCGCAGGCTGCAAGGTGGGAAGCGAGTACAGTAAGGCCATTATAGGAGGAATAGAGACCGTACTGCCGGATATTGCGAAAAGAGTAGAAATAGAGTAGAATAAAAGGAATAGATGACTGGTAACTTGTCGAAAAGCGTCTTGAATTACGCAGATGGGAGTAGAGATGTCAGAAAATAAAATATTTGATGGTTTATTTATCTTTGAGATGGCAAACAGTCATCAAGGCAGTGTGGAACATGGAATTGATATTATCAGAGAGATGGGAAAGATTGCAAGAAAATATAATATAAAGGCAGCCGTAAAGCTGCAGTATCGTGACTTAGAGACGTTTGTACATTCTGATTATAAGAACCGGGAGGATGTAAAGCATATTCCTAGGTTCATGAGTACGAAATTGAATTATGACCAGTTCTCACAGCTGGTAGAAGCAGTTCGTGCAGAGGGGATGATTGCGATGGCTACCCCTTTTGATGAAACCGGTGTCGACTGGTGTATGGATCAGGGGCTGGATATTATCAAGATTGCCAGCTGCAGCGCTTTGGACTGGCCACTGCTTACGAAAGCAGCGGAGTCTAAGCAGCCGCTGATTATTTCTACGGGTGGAAAGACCCTGTCTGACATTGATAAGATTTATAATTTCTTTACCCATAAAGGCTGTGAGTTTGCTTTTTTACATTGTATAGCAGAATATCCGGCACCATTAGAAGGATTGCAGTTAGACTTTATAGACCGTATGAACCGCAGATACCGTGATATTACAATCGGATATTCCGGACACGAAGCGCCAGAGGATAATCGGGTACCGATGCTTGCGGTTGCTAAAGGAGCGAAGATTTTGGAACGCCATGTTGGACTGCCGACAGAAACGATTCAATTGAATGCGTATTCAATGACACCGGAGCAGGCGGACAAGTGGGTAGAATCTGCATTGCTGGCACGGGAAATCTGTAAGGTTCGTAAGGAAAATGACAAGTATGTCACACAGGCAGAATTAGATTCCCTGCAGTCTTTGATGCGTGGTGTCTATGCAAAGAGGAATATTGCAGAGGGCGAAGCAATGTCAGAAGATGACGTTTATTATGCGATGCCTTGCCAGGATAAACAGCTTACCAGCGGACAGTTCAAGGATGGAATGACAGCGACAAAGGCATATAAAGCAAATGAAATCATTACCGAGAAAGCAAAAGTGACAGGCGTTGGCGTGGTTCGTAATGCCATTCATGATGCGAAAGGCATGCTTTATGAAGCAGGCATTGCATTGGGTAGTGATTTCGAAGTAGAGTTGTCCCACCATTATGGAATGAAGCATTTCCGCCAGCATGGTGCGATTATCATCAATATTATTAATCGTGAATATTGCAAGAAATATATTATCGTATTACCGGGACAGAAGCACCCTGAACATGCCCATCGCATTAAAGAGGAAACATTCCAGGTGCTTTATGGTGATTTGGAAGTGCAGATGGACGGTGGGAAAGAGAAAACCCTGCAGCCAGGGGATATGCAGACGGTATTGCGTGGAGAATACCATTCTTTCTCTTCGGTAAATGGGGCAATCTTTGAAGAAGTATCCACGCAGCATATGAAGAGCGATTCCTATTACAGGGATCCAGAAATAAATAAGTTAGATCCGATGGAACGAAAAACGTTCCTCAAAAAATGGTAGTAAAAAGAAGCCGGAACGAATAAAAGGTACATACGTCAGGAGAAATTAGAACAAGGGGACAAACCCTTATAATTTCTCTTGACGTTTTTTAGAGACTTGTGTTATAAATAATAAGTCGATATGATTCTTTCATATCCCATTCATTTATGGCGATTCAGCCAATGATTTCAAAAAAAAAGAAAGTAAATTTAGGAAAGGAGAGTTTGACAGGAATAAGACTATTTTATACATATATTTTTTTGTGAAAAATAGCAATGGAATTATACAGAAAGAAACTATATAATTAAGAAAATAGGAGTAAACCATATGGAAAATGAAAAAATAACTTTAGTGAATTTGGATAATAAACTTGATAATATTACCGTTCTGATTAAGGAATATCATGGAAGTACGGAAAAGAGATTCGAACAGATAGATCGACGCTTTGAAAAAATAGACCGTCGTCTTGACAGTATGGATGAACGCTTTGACAGTATGGATGAACGCTTTGACAGTATGGATGAACGTTTTGACAGGATGGATGAACGCTTTGACAGTATGGATGAACGTTTTGACAGGATGGACGAGCGTTTTGATAGGATGGATGAACGCTTTGAAAAGAACGAAGGATATTTGGCGGCTCTTAAAAACGGTCAAAAGGCAATTCGAATGGATATTTCCAAAATGTCGCAGAAACTGGATGAAACCTATAAATTGGCGGTTGTTACATGGGGTGAACATGAGGAATCTAAGGCGAGGTTAGGACTACTGGAGAAATAGTATTTAGAGAATGCCTCTTTTTGCCGATATAATAAATGATAAGATGAAAAAGGATATAAAATATAAAAGCCAAGGATGAAAAAATATGTCAGATAAGCGGAAAGAGAGAATCAAATATTGGTTACAACTTTTCTTGTTGCCGGTATATGGGCTCTCTTTTTGCATGCCTAGAAGTAAGAAAATATGGGTGTTTGGTTGTACATTTGGACGTAGATTTTCTGAGAATCCCCGTTATTTTTATCTCTACACGGCACAAAATGAAAGAAATGAAGTCAGACCTATCTGGATATCCCACAATAAATCAATAGTTGAATTTTTACAAAGACATGATTACGAAGCTTATTATTATCATTCTTTAAAGGGAATCTGGTATTCGCTAAGAGCGAAAGTATATATATTTGATAATTATTCAAAAGATATTGATTTTTGGTTGTCTGGTGGTGCGGCTAAAATAAATCTTTGGCATGGTTCGGGTAATAAGAAAACCAATCATGATAATGTATTTGATAAGGTACGGCATCCAAAAAACAAATGGGAAAAATGGTGCACCTGGCTGCGCAGACTGTCAGACGAGAAACCGGATCATTATACGCTGGCGACTTCGGAGGCAATGGCAGAGATTTTTACTTCTGCATTTGCTACTGATAGAAAACACATAATAGTAGAAGGATATCCGCGTAATGATATGCTTTTTTCATTCCAGGAAAGTCATATAAAGAATCTTTGTACGAGCATGGAGCAGGAACTTTTAAAACAAATAGAGACATTTAAATGCAATGGGCAACAAATTGCCGCCTATATGCCGACCTTTCGGGATTCTGAAAAAGTCTTTTTTGAAGTCATGCAATTAGATACATTCAATGAGTTCTTGAAGACTCGCAATTTATTTCTAATTACAAAATTACACCCAAAGTCAAAGTTGAAGCAGCAATTTGAGGAAATACATTATTCAAATATAGTGAATGCAGATGCCGAGATAGATGTATATTCTTTTTTGAAGAAGGTAGATTTACTAATTACCGATTATTCTTCCGTGTATACTGATTTTATGCTATTGAACCGACCGGTAATCGCTTTTCAGTATGATTGGGAACTCTATACCGCGAATACGCGTGACAGTTACATAGAGCAGGATATCTATATGCCGGAGTACAAGGCGAGAACTATGGAAGAATTAATGATTGGAATAGAACAGGTGTTATCTGAGGATTGCTGCACGGAGGAACGCTTTATTTCAAAGAAAAGAATGTTTCAATATGTGGATGGAAAATCTTCCTATCGACTATTCCGTACGATTTATCAATTAATACATGTGAAAAATTAACAGGCATGCTAAAGCATGCAGATGGGAGTCATGTTGAATGAAAAGCATATTCAACTATTGATTTTAAGGCATGCTAAAGCATGCAGATGGGAGTATATATGAATATAGCGATGTTGATTGCGGGGGGAAGTGGGCAGCGAATGAAACAGGATATCCCCAAACAGTTTATTAATGTAAATGACAGACCTGTCATAGTTTATACTCTGGAAGCATTCCAAAAGCACCCAAATATAGATGCCATTGCAGTTGTTTGTCTGGAAGGCTGGGAAGAAATATTGCGGGCATATGCCAGACAATTTAATATCACAAAACTGAAATGGGTATTTCAAGGTGGTGAGAATGGACAGGCTTCTTTGAAAAATGGAATTATGGGTTTACATAATGACAAAAGTACCAATGGAAATGATATGATACTGATTCATGATGCCATCAGACCAATGATTTCCCAGGAGATTATATCCGATAATATAAGCTGCTGCATGCAGCATGGTTCCGCGATTACGGTAATACCGTGTGCAGAGGCGATGCTGATGACGTCAGACAAAGAAAGTTCCAAGGAGGCTGTACCACGGGAGCAGCTTGCCAGAACACAGACACCACAGGCTTTCTATCTGGAGAAGTTAGTATGGGCACATAATGAGGCAGAGAAAAAGGGTATTACGAACTCCATAGCAACCTGTACGCTTATGATTGAACTTGGCGAAAAGATATATTTCTCTACCGGTTCTGAAAAAAATCTGAAATTGACGACTACCGATGATATTGAGATATTTAAGGCACTGCTACAATCAAAAAAGGACACGTGGATAAAATGACAATGACATTTACGGATAATGAAGTATATCAACAGGAACTGGAAGAAATGTGTAAGCTTCCGATTCCTTACGAACAATTACAAAATCAAAGTATTCTTATAACAGGAGCAAATGGATTAATTTGCTCCTATTTCATAGATGCGCTTATGAAGATGAATCAGCTATTGGATTTAAATATGCAGATAACTGCATTGGTTCGGAGCAAAGAAAAAGCACAGAGGAGGTTTGCTAACTATCTGGATGAAGAAGCTTTTACTCTGCTTTTGGGTGATGTGTGTCGGAAAGAGCTATATAAAGGTCAAAAATGGGATTATATTATTCATGGGGCTGGGAATGCACATCCTAAAGCATTCTCCACACAACCGGTAGAAACAATGAAAGCCAATCTACTGGGTACCATGAATATCCTAGATTATGCAGTATCCCAGGAAGTCAAAAACAGAGTGAAAAAAATTGTCTTTTTAAGTTCAGGAGAAGTATATGGGCATGCGGAAATGCAAAACGAACAGGGCTGGAAAGAAGATACTTTAGGAGTGTTAGATGCCATGCAGGTACGCTCCTGTTACCCAGAAAGCAAAAGAGCGGCAGAAACCTTATGCCAATCCTATTTTCAGGAATATGATGTGCGTACCGTTGTTGCCAGACTTTCTTATATCTATGGAGCCACGATTCAGGCAGAGAATAGCAGAGCCGATGCACAGTTTCTACGAAAGGCCCTTGCTGGAGAAAATATCGTGATGAAAAGTGAAGGAAAACAGATTCGTTCCTATTGTTATTTACAAGATGCAGCAGCAGCTATTCTTTTGCTTTTATTAACAGGAAAAGCAGGCGAGGCTTATAATGTAGCGAATCCAAATAGCATCGCGTCTATCCGCGAGTATGCTGAGTGTCTGGCAAAAACCTTTGGGGTCAATGTAAACATGGAATTGCCAGATGAGATAGAACAAAGCGGATATTCCAAAATGCAGAGGGAAATACTGGATAGTGCGAAATTAAGAGAGCTTGGCTGGAAACCGGTGTATACGTTGGTGAAAGGCATGGGGGAGATGAAAAGGATGTTGTAGAGAGGTATGTTGAGAATGAAAAAATTTGATGATTTCTTAGAGGAACAGTTAAAAGACGAAGAATTTAGGAAGGAATACGAAAGATTACAAATAGAAAACGAATTACAATTAGGAGAAATAGAAAATCAGATTGACAATACAACAAATAAGTTGTATTGTTGAATTAGATAAAGGATTATATACAATAGAGGAAAATATGAAAATACATAGTTATGAATCGACGAGTGGAAAAGATTTGATTATGGAGTATATAACAAGTCTTACGGAAGAAGAAAAAGTAGATGCTTTGTCTGTACTAGAAGATATGGAAAAGGGGAATATGGATTGCCTGACAATAAAAAGATGGCAGGGAAAAATATGGGAAGTTTATTTTAGAAAGCATAATAGAATTTTTTATGTAACAGTAGAGAAAAGTGATATTTATCTTTTGCATGCTTGCAGAAAGCAAAAGAATAAAACGGAAAAGAAAGATAAAAATATTGTTATAAAACGAGCAAAAGAGTTAGGGACTTTATTAAATAAAACATTTAATTGATGGAGGTGCTTGTATGCCATTCAAGGAGCTAAACGTAAAAGAAACAATTGAAAATGAAAAAGCTAAAAATTCAGAGTTTACAAAGGTGTGGGAAGAAAGTCGCACAGAATATAAATTACTTGCAGAGCTGGTAAGGTTGAGAAAAGAACAAAAATTGACGCAGGGAGAATTAGCTGAACTTACTGGAAATAAGCAACAAGTGATTTCAAGAATAGAAAAAAGAGAAAATAGTCCGACGTTAAAAACATTTTGTGGATTATTAAATACATTGGGATATGATTTGCAAATTGTAAAAAGAATAAATTTATAAAAATGATTAATACGTCAAGAAAAATCAGAAAATTTTGATTTTTCTTGACGTATTAATCATTTGACTCCTGAGTATCCTTTCATATCTACTATTTTGTATGAACTTTGTATGGAAAAAAAGTAAAAAGGCTAATGAATAGTCAGATTCTGTCGATATATAGAATGACGAATGGATTCGGGAGGCAAAATCATGAGGATGGAAAAAAGAACAAGGAATATGAATAGGTGGACTCTGTTACATTTTAAGTTAGAAGGTAACAGGGTTTTTTGCGTTTTTATAGTAGGATAATAAAACAGAAGGGGTGCTACATATAAATGGGAAAAAAAATTGGTATTGTAATATGCAACTTCAATAAGCGGGATTTTATTGTAAATTGTATTCACTCTGTTTTCAATTCTTCTATAAATGATTTTGAAATATATGTTGTGGATAATGCATCTACGGACGATTCCGTAAAGTGTATACAAAAGGAATTTGGGAATCGAATCATGCTTCTTATCAATCGGGAAAATCTAGGTGGTTCAGGTGGATTTAATACGGGGATTAGGGAAGCATTGAAGCATGGACATAAATATATCATGTTGATGGATAACGATATTATAGTAGATAAAAAAGCAGTTGAAGAATTATATAGATTTATGGAGCAGCATCATGAAGTAGGAATAGTTGGCTCGAAGGTCTATTTTATGGATTATCCAAAGCAGATATGGGGTTATGGCGGTAATATTGACTGGCAGCAGTATTTACATAGGGATCAATATAAAAATTGTATTGACGGAGTAAGTATACCAGAGGTGTCTTATTGTGACTATGTGGCAGCATGTTCTCTTATGACCCGTACAGATGCAATAAGAGAAGTAGGTCTGATGCCAGAGGAAAATTTTATCTATTGGGATGATATAGAATGGGGATATCGTTTTAATGAAGCGGGCTATAAAGTTGCAGTATATGGGAAATCAATGATTTGGCATAAAGCTGGGGGGAGAAATGCAGGTAATACATTTATTCACTACTATATGTGGAGAAATCGAATTCGTTTTTTCTTAAAGATATTATCAAAAGAAAAAAAGAAACAGTTTGCTGAAACAATTTTAAAAGAAATGTTTCAGATGATATATAGTGTAAATTTAAAAGGTGAAACCAACATTGTAAAAACACTGATGTATGCTTTTGATGATGCAGTACATGGTATATGTGGAAAAGCTGCAGAAGGAAAGATTTTACCTCGACCCAAAGTATGCAACAGGCTAAAGCTGATGCTTGGAGAAGCGGAAAGCGTGATTATCAAATTTAATGGTGATATGGAAGGGCTTGGAAACATTATTCGAAGCATAGGCAATGTTTCTGAAAAAATAAAAATATCAATTACAGTGCAGGAACAGGAAAAGCAGAAGGTAGCGGAACAGTTTGTAGATAGTATTGTTCAGACGGAATACAATCCTGAAATGTATGACAAACATTTAATTATGTGTGAGCATATATTTAAACTCCAAGATAATATGCGGCAGGATAATTACATTGACTCTTGGTGCAATATAATATATAGCGAAGAAGATTTTACGTATGCAAAAAGCTTTAAACAAACGGAAAAATTGTTTTTGCTATGCAAAATGGGGCAAATAGTATAGGAAAAAGTGGATATAGATTGGAGCATTGTGTCTGAAACATAAATGTTTTAGACTTGAGAAAGGTATGGTCATTTGAATGGAAAAAAAGAAAGTACTTGTATGGGGAACTAGTGACAATTGCTTGGCAAGATGTGTAAGATGTATTGATTTTGATAAGGTAGAAATAGTTGCATTTGTTGATAGTAAAGAGTGTAGCATCAATATTACAAAAGGTAATAAATATTGTACAGTTAAAAGAGAATATGTATTTTGGCCCTTTGATAAGATTCGGGTTATATCACCGAAACAGATTGAAGATACAGAATTTGACTTTTTGTTGATTAGTTCATTGGTATATGCACAACAAATATATGATACAATTACAAAAGAAATAAATATCAAAAAAGAACAAGTCTTGTTAATACCGGATGAGGTATATAATGCAGCTTTTTATGATATAGGACAGTATGGAAATAATGAGAAGAATGCTGAAATTTTTATCAATGACTATTATAACGCAATATTAAAATACAATGAGACGGTGCATAGAGGAACAGATGAGAAAAATGGGATAATTTGCTTAAAAGGCTTGAAATTTCCATTGGATGTTTTTATGCATGACAGAAAGTCCACCTGGCATGAAATGAATGATATTTTACAAAAACATATTTGGGAAAATGAATTATTTGAATATGTAGAGGGGCCATATGAATTTGATAAAGTTGTTATCGAAGACGGAGATATCATATTTGACTGTGGTGCCAATATTGGACTTTTTACTGGTCTTGCATCTGAAAAAACGCCAAATGGAAAAGTCTATGCATTTGAGCCGGTGGAAGAGGTTAGAGATATGTTAATGGAAACCTCTAAGTATTACAGTAATATTGTTGTGATGGATACGGCACTGTCTGATACAGAGGGAACCATACAAATGGCGTATGACAAAGATAATTGCATGGGCGGAAGTATTGTCAGTGATAAAGGCGATGGGAATATTACAGTTAAGGTTGATACGATAGACCATTTTGTTACAGTACATAATATTGAAAAAGTTGATTTTATTAAAGCGGACATAGAGGGTGCAGAAAGAAACATGATAAAAGGTGCAAGAAACACCTTGAAAAAATATGCACCTAAGATAGCAATATGTACCTATCATTTAAAAGATGATAAAGAAGTATTGGAACAGTTGATTAAAGAGGCAAATCCTAATTATATTGTAGTACATAAGTGGTTGAAACTATTTGCGTATGTACCCGATAAAAGTAGAAGATAATGGTGGCTAAATGGAAAAAGTGATAATATTTGGTGCATCAGTAGGAGGAAAAAAAACATATAAAATGTTGCATTCCATTGGCTTGAACTGTGAATATTTTGTTGATAATTCAGAAAAAAAATGGGGAAGTTATTTTGAAGGAATAGAAATAAAGCCACCAGTAATTTTAAGGAAAAATCTAGCTGATATAGTTATCGCCAGTGTATATTATGAAGAAATCGAATTGCAATTAAGAAAAATGGGTATTAGTCCGGATAGAATAAAGACAAGAGAGAGTTATGTAAAAAACTTTCTGGATCAAAGGATGGAAAAGTATTCTGATTTATTTGGAACGGTAAAAAGAGGGAAACAAAAAGAGATTATTATTGACTTGGATCATGGTATTCAAGTAGGAGGAATCGAATCATGGGCATATACAGTGGTAAAAGGATGTATAAAGGAAGGAATTCCAGCAATGATTTATACAGATATGGAAGAAAAAGAGATTCCGTTCCATCTTGAAGAATATACAAAACATTTCAATGTTTCTAAAGAAAATTTTGAAAGAGAAATATTGTCCATTGCAAAAGATATGCAAGGATATCTTCCATTTGTATTTATTGCAAATTGGATGGAGCAAAGCTTTTGGGCAGCATACATATTAAAAAATATTTATCCTCAAGATGTTTCTATTCTGGGAATGGTTCATCATGATATGAGATGTTACTATAAGAGAAACCAATATATTCAAAATTGTGTGGATAGTTTCCTATGTGTAAGTAGTGACACTAGAAAAAAAATGATAGAGAAATATGAAATATCTGAAAAGAAGGTATACTATAAAGCGGTTCCGATAGATGTAGTCAATATATCCAAAGAGGAAAATGAGAAATTTACGATTGGAATAGGTGCCAGATTAGATAAGGCTAAAAAAAGAGTTGATTTAATAATCCCACTAATAAATGAACTGGAAGCGTTAGGAACAGAATATCAAATGGTAATTGCCGGAGACGGTAGTTTTTATAAAACGTTAAAGGCGTTTATTGATGATAGTGACCTTTCATCTAAAGTGTATTTGCTGGGTGAATTACCGGTCGAGAAAATGAGAGAATTTTGGATGGGTGTTGATGTAGTGGTTAGCACATCAGATTCGGAAGGAATGGGATTATCCATATTAGAAGGAATGGGAGCTGGAGCAGTTCCGGTGGTTACCAATACGGCAGGTATAACAGAATTTGTAAATGAAGCAAATGGTTATGTAGTTGAAATAAATGATATAAAAACCATGGCTTCACATTTGAAAGAATTAAGTGAAAATAGAGAGAAAGTCATCAGAATGGGAAAAAACGCAAGGAAAACCATAGACGACAAGTGTTCTTTAAAAGGGTATATAGACTATATTAGTAAAAAAAGCGTTGAATGATAGGGAGAAAAACATGCCAAAGGTATCTATTGCAATGCCATTATATAATGCTGAAAAATACGTGAGTGAAACAGTAAAAAGCCTATTAGTACAGACATATGAAGACTTTGAAATAATAATAGTAGATGATGCCTCAACAGACAACAGTGTGAAAATTGTTTCTAGAATTGATGACAGTAGGATTCGATTATTAAAGAATAGTGTAAATATGGGAATTGCAGCAACTAGAAATAGAGCAATAGAAAACTGTGTGGGTGAATATATTGCGCTAATGGATGATGACGATATTGCACCAAATTATAGGATAGAGAAAGAGGTAAATTTCCTGAATGAAAACAATGGTATTGATGTAGTAGGAGGACATTGCAGATTCATAGATGAAAATGGGCAGCAGATAAAAAACAAGCAATGGAATGTATTTCAAAACCCCAATTATATCAAAGCGTATTTATTATTGGGTGACGCTATGCCAAACGGCTCCACAATGTTTAGAAGTATTTTTATAAAAGCCAATCAACTAAAATTTCAAGATAATATGTATGGTGCGGAGGACTATCAGTTTTGGGTAGAGTGTTCTTTGAAGGGGACGATAGCAAATATAGATGAAGTATTACTATATTGGAGAATTGGACATGATAATGCAACCGGGCGTATAACGGAGCAAAAATGGGAGCAGCGAAGAAAAGTATTGGAAAATATTCGCAGGTATGCATTGGAAGGTAATGGATTTAACCTATCGGAGAAAGAGATAAAATTTTTAACCCATGTATTTGATGAAGACGGAATCATAGATAATGCAGAGGAAATGCAAGTGCTATTCCAAACCTTAAGGAAAATATCTAAGCAGGCACATCAAAAGAACATGCAGAATGCAAAAGAGATAACAACAATGTGTAGAAAAAGATTTGGTGAAAAAGTAGGAAAAGCATTTTATTTATGGAAATAAAAAAGAAAGAGAAAATGTATATGCAGAAAATAGAGAAAAGTAAAGAGTGCCCATTAATTTCTGTAATATTACCAACGTACAATCGTGAAAAGAAAATTACAGCTTCTATACAAAGTATATTAGAACAAACATATAAAAATATAGAACTTATAATTGTAGATGATTGTTCTAAGGATCAAAGTATAGAAGTGATTCAAGAAATAACGGATAGCCGTATTCGATTGATAAGAAATGAAAAAAATGAAGGACCTGCAAAGTCTAGGAATATAGGTGTATCATATGCAAAGTCTGAGATTATTGCATTTAATGATAGTGATGATATTTGGCATAAAGATAAATTAGTAAAACAGATGAGTTACTGGAGAGAACATCCAGATAAAATTATGCTATATTCCCGCTATAATAATTATATGGGAAAAGAAGTAGGTGTAATTCCGGCATATTATTATGAAAAATCAAAGTTAGAGGGAGATATTTTCTATTCTCTATTAGAAGGGAATAAAGTGGGTACTCCAACCATTCTTATGAAAAAAAAGGTGTTTGAAGATTTAAAGGGATTTGACACAAATTTAAAGGCATTGGAGGATTGGGATTTAGCAATTCGAGTAGCACATAAGGGGGAAATTGGTTTTATAGAGGAAAGTCTTGTGAATGCTTATGGAGAAAAAGAAGGAATAAACTCCAACATGGATAATTTAATCAATGCACAAATAGAGATTATAGCAAAAAATTGTATTAATGAAAAAAGCAAGATACATTTAAAAGACTCTGTTATTTTTTTATTAGAACGTATTGTGAAATATACACGACAAGCAGATAGGGGCAGTTATGAAAAACGAATTATTCCAAGGATTGTGGAGAACAAACTAAGCTATGAATTACTTATAGACACACTGCAGAAAAAAGTAAAAATGGAAGAGAACTACCACTTGTTGACAGTGTTGATTGAAAAAGAAAAAGTAATGCAAAGGATACATACTTATTTTAAAACACAAAATTGGAATAAGCTAGCAATCTATGGGTATGGTAAGGTTGGAAAAATTTTTGTGAAAATGATTCAGGATACAGATCTGGAAATATGCTATATAATTGATAGAAGCAAAGTTCAGGAGGATGGTATAGTTTTTAAGAGCCTTGAAGAAATAGATTCAAAACCAAATGTAATTATTGTTACAACGCCTATTGCTTATAATGAAATGTCAGAAAAAATCGGAAAATTTTCTAATAGTATCGTGAAATACATAGGAGAAATAATACAATGAGAAAATGCGCAATATGGGGAATAGGAGCAGAATATGAGCAATATGTGAATCAAATACAATATCAAATCTTCTTAGGAAAGATTTCCATTGAGGTGTATGTTTCAAAGGATAAGTATTGTGAGGTTTTAGATGGAAAAAAAGTTATTTGTCCTGGAGACATTAAGCAAGGAATGTTTGAATATCTTATTGTCTGTAATACGCTGCGTTTCAAGGAAATAAAAAAACAGGCAATGAAACTTGGCGTAGCGGAGGAAAAAATATTAGATGTAGAAATTTTAGCAATTCCATTTTTTGATTTTGAACAATATGCAAAGCTCATGGAAAATCCGGTTTCCATAATAGCAGATGATTGTTGGGGAGCCGAGGCATATCACTATTTACATTTACCTTTTTCATCACCATTTATATTATGTTATATGATAGCAGAAGACTATATGAAAATGTTAGAGAATCTGGATTATTATTTGGGACAATCATTACAATGCTTTCAGGAAGCAGACATGGATACTATGCAGCATCCTATTGGGTATTTGGGAGAAGGGGAAAATAAGGTTAAATTATATTTTAATCATGCAACTTCTTTTAAGCAGGCAAGAGAAGATTGGTTGCGTCGAACAGATAGAATAAATAAAGATAATATCCTTGTAAAGATGACATTGCTGAGTGAAGAAATGGCAGAGCGATTTTCTGCGTTACCATTTTCAAACAAAGTTGGGTTTTATATAAAAGAGTCAAAATGGAAGGATATCTATTATTTACGTGAATGGAGATGGAATGATAATTATATGAGAAGATATAGGGGATATAGTTATGCAGAATATGTTCGTAATAGTGTGCGGCAGGAGAAAGTAAAACCATATAATATTTTAAAACTTTTATCCGGAGAGCAAAACTTTATGAGAAAAGAGTAATAGGCACAAGAGTGTAGTCTGAGAGAAAGGCATGGTTATTAATATGAATATATATTTATATGGAACTGGAAGCGGAGCAGAAAATTTGTATTTAAATAAATTAAAAGGGGAAGTTTACATAAAAGGATTTATAGATAGTGATGAAAATAAATGGGGGAAGAAAGTAGCATTTGCACCTGACTATAAAATTGAAGGTGCGGATGCTATAGCGCAACCTTATGATTTTGTGTTGATTGCATCCGTATATCCAGAAATAGTAGAATTATTGCTCGGAAAAGGAATTCCGATGGAAAAAATTTGTGTATTAAATGAATATACAAACAATGAGATATTAAATATAAGTACTAAAAAAAGATATACGATGTTGAAAAAGGTATTAAAACCACAGTTCTTACAGGAGGTAGCAGAAGTAGAAAATTTATTTCCGCTGGGAAATTATTCTTCTCCGATAGTAGATACAGCATATGTAAAAAGTAATGAAAATGTTATTTTTAGAAAAGAATTACCAGTAAAATCAGGTATTAACCTTAATGTTGAACATCAGATAGCTTTGTTTCAGCAGTTTTGTAAAAGAGGGGAAATATTACCCTTTAAAAATGAAAAACAAGATAGCCTAAGATATTTTGGCGATAACGATATGTTTCCGATTGAAAATGCACACATATTGTCACAGATTATAATGCAGAATAAGCCACGGAGAATAATTGAAGTGGGAAGTGGATTTTCATCAGCGGTCATGCTGGATATAAATGAAAAAATTTTTGATGGAAAAATGGAACTTTCTTTTATTGAACCATATGCACAAAGGTTAAAATCCATTTTAAATAAGGAAGATAGAATTGAACTGAAAGAAAAAAAATTACAGGAAATAGACTTGGAATATTTTGAAAAACTGGAAGAAAACGATATTCTATTTATTGATAGTTCCCATGTTTCAAAGACAGGAAGTGATGTGAATTACATTGTTTTCGAAATACTTCCTATTTTAAAAAGTGGTGTAATTATACATTTTCATGATATTTTCTATCCGTTTGAATATCCCCAAGAGTGGGTTTATCAGGGAAGGGGCTGGAATGAAAGCTATATACTAAGGGCTTTTCTTCAATACAATAATACGTTTGAAATCTATTTTTGGGAAAATTCTATTAGAGAAAGCCATATTTTAGAAGAAAATGAAAGAAGGGAATGGTTAGAGGGAGGATGCCTCTACATTAGAAAAAGGTAAAGTGATGAAGATTTGTTTTGTAACGCCTGAATTTATGACAAGAAATAAGCCATCTACAGGATTGCCAAATTATTTGTATAGGGTATCGAAAGCATTGATGGAAAAGGGGCATACGCCAATTATTATAACAGCAGGTGATATAAACGAAAATACATATTATGATGGAATTGAAGTAATAAGAAGGAA
>JAQUYA010000047.1 GCA_028692055.1 Lachnospiraceae bacterium
GTAATAGATATTCTGCTCAAAATCCGGAAACGCTTCCTTTATCCCCTTTGCAAGCTTACGTAAAAAAGAAATATGCTTTGGCTGTTTTCCCTGCATATAGGAAAACAAGGTATTCTTCAGGTATAATTCTGCAAATTTCCCTTCCAGTTCTTCTCTGTATTCTTCGTATAGATTCCGCCTCTTACATTCCTCTACTAATAATTCAAGTGCTTTCATGCGATCCTTACAACGTGCTTCACTTACAAAATGTACCGTCGATGCCTCATGCTGATAATAGTAGTAAAGTGGTTCATTTACTTTTTCAAAATGTTTGCAATAGAGCATCCACAAAGGACTTGCACAATTATCTTCATAAAAGATATGTTCCGGGAACCATAACTCATTTTCTACAATCATCGCTCTCTTAAAAATCTTAATTACCATGCTGCCGGAACGCATCATTAACTTTTTATGCAAGTCACGATTCAGCACTCCTGTCTGGTCATCGGTATTATTCTGTACCGTCTTCCCCACCTGCATCGTATGCTCCTGAACCAGGGTATAATCACAGCCAACTACATCGGCACCTGTTTCTTCTGCCTTCGCAAAGAGCTTTTCGTACATCGCAGGTGCTATCCAGTCATCACTGTCAATGAATCCAATCCATTCCCCACAGGCTGACTTAATGCCAAGGTTCTTAGCACCTCCCTGCCTGCGATTCTCCGGGGAAGCGATTACTTTTACGCGTGTTGGATAGCTTGCTTCATATGTTCGTAGTATTTCCAGCGAGGAATCCGTTGATTTATCATCTACCGCAATGATTTCATAAGAATCCTGCGGTATTGTCTGATTCAGAAGCGAATCTATACAATAATTTAATTTTCCCCCGCCTGCCATATTATATACAGGAACTACAATGCTTAATCTCATTTCATTTTTCCTCTAACGTTCCCTGCTTGCTTTTCCAGCTTCCACACGATAAATCATATCGCATTTTTCAATCGTCTGCAGACGGTGTGCAATAATAATCAGTGTTTTTCTGCCATGGAAATGATCAATGGATTCCATGATTGCCGCTTCTGTATCATTGTCCAATGCAGAAGTTGCTTCATCCAATATCAGTACCTCCGGGTCATTATACAGTGCACGCGCAATACCGATTCTCTGTCTTTGTCCACCCGATAAACGAATGCCTCTTTCTCCAATACTGGTATCCAGACCCTCTGGAAGCCCCCTTACGAATGTATCCAGCTGTGCTTCCTCCAGTACTTCCCAAATACGTTTTTCACTAATCTTTTCATCCGGAATACCAAACGCCACATTTTTACGAATGGTTTCGTCCAGCATGAAAATCATCTGCGGAATATAACCGATATTCTTTAACCATGCACGGTATTCGTCTTTCACATCAACTCCATCGGCATAGATATTGCCGCCCTTTACCTCGAGTAATCCAAGCAGTACATCGACAATCGTTGTCTTACCTGCTCCCGAACTACCCACAATACCCACGGAAGATCCAATTGGTATTTCCATATTTGCCTTATCAAAGATAAGCACATCGGTGTTTGGATAAGAATAGGTAATATCCTTGATTTCAATTTTTTCCTTTATCTCTAATTTCTTATCGGTATCCTTTGCAAAGCTCATATCGACATTTTCATCACTGATTTCATCCTGCAGATTATCACTGACTCCGAAAAAGAAAGGTTCAAAATAAGCCATAGAAGTCAATTGATTATTAATGCGGTTGGCACAAGGCATCAGACGCATTGCTGCCAATGCAAATGCAGAAATAACCGGCATCATATCCACCATCTCATGACCAGTTAAAATTAAATAAAGCATATATAAAACCATACCGATAATGCAGACTGTTTCAATCAAAAGGCGGGGGGTATTATTGTAAACGCTGAATTTCTGTACCGCATCTACATATCCTTTTCCGCATTTTACATATTCATCGATAAAATACTGTTCTTTTCCTGCAATCTTTACTTCTTTTATTCCGCTGACAGTCTGAGAAATCCATTTAAACAATCCACTGTAATAATTCTGATTATCCTCTCCCGCTTTCTGCATGATTGGTTTTAAGATTATTTTTATTAATAAAAGTGTAATAATCAGCATCGCCGCAATCACAATCGTCATGGTGGCATCTACTACCAGTAAAATTGCAGACAGGGAAACGAAAATAATTACCTCTGACAAAAGCTGCAACACCGCCAAAATCAGCGCATACATATTATTCACATCAGAGGTAATGCTTCTTTGAATGACAGCTGTGTCACTATTCAAATAAAATTCATAGCCTTTGCGCAGATAATTACGCATCATACGCTCTGAAGTACGGAACTGATTGGAATAAATAAAATGATAAAGCATCTTCTGCTGGATAAAAAGAAATGCATTCTTTAATATAAAGGCAAGAATCAACGTGAGCATTACAAATATCGTGAGCTGTGTCTCACTTGTCATATGAAACATGGTGTAAATCATGTGCAGATATTGGTTTGACTGGGAAGCGTTTGGTTTGATTACAATAGTAATTACCGGAATAATCAGGGAAATACTGGCTGTTTCCAGAACTGCTCCAATCAGCATATTGATTAGTAGTACCACCATATTGGCTTTTTGTTTCTTATCCAATAATACATTTATCTTCTTTAAAATCTTATTCATTGTATGTTTTCCTTTTTTGACTAAATTTGGTCGTTGTAGCGGTGTATCGAAGGGTCTTCGTATTTATCCATAAAGTCTTCTCCCAAAAAGAGAATCTCATCCACAAATTCCATGGAAAAGATAGATTGTGTAAACACCGAAATCGCCTTGTGAAAATGGATTCCTTCTATCAGATTCATCACTTCCAGTGGAAACTTTCCTTTGATAACAATCTGCTTCGGATACATTTTTTCATAATCCAGTACATCCCTTGGGTGCGGCTTAATAAAGATACGACAGTCCTTACAATATTCTTCTATAATATCATCAAATATCTGTTTGCGCACACCTAATTCGCATAATGGCTCTGTCAGGATTATGACGTTCTTTGTTTTAGTATCCTTAGAAGCCTGTGCCACCTGTGACAGAAGCATATCCGCATCTTCCACAAATGCCCGTACGATAATTCTCTTTGCTTCAGAACTAAGTGATTCTTCCATAGGCTTACGTGGTACTACCACATATTTGGGACAATCATATTTCAGGCATTCCCTGTCATTAATCTCCATATCTATGCAGTATTTTGAATACCCATTTTGAATAAAAATCAGATTCAGAGATGCCATAAAGACCTTCAGTCCAAAATGCCCACGGTTATCAAAGCGCGCCGCATCAAAAATCTTCAAACAGTTAATACCGTCCTCCATTGCATGATACGGAATCTTCTTATAATTGAGATAATAACCAATCGGATCTGAATCGCAGAATACATAAATATCCTGATATGCTTTAAAATCAATATTGATATAAGGTTCTTCCAGTTGTGCATACCGTTTCGTGAATCTGATACGTGCAAGCATATTCTTTGCAATATTTCCTTTATCCTCACGAAGAGGTGCTAATTCCGGGAAAAAATCATCTCTCTTTTCATCTAAAGTAAATACTTCCTCCCAAAAATGAAGCATTTCCATTCTCTGCTTCAAATTTCCGAAATCATTGGATAAGGAGCTCAATACGATGCTGGCTGCTCCCTGTTTTTGTTTTGGAAGTGCAAATTCCTTTAGAAATGCCACATACACATGATAATAGGTATGGCACACATAAATTCTTTCTTTTTTCATGTTTTTACCGAGGTACTTTCTGTAGTCTAGTCCGTCTGACTGCTTCCTGACAGCAGGTATCTTTTCAGGAGGCGCTCTCGCTCAGTTTCAGGCGTAGTGGTTACTAATTTAGCAAAATACGCTAAATAAGTACCAACGCCTTCAAATGCTCCTTCTAAGATTACCTGTTGTCAGGAAGCGGTCAGACTCATTGGATTTGATGATTATACATAAGGTTCAATAGAAAACATTGGTTTTTTATACAAAAAGGATAGAAGTGTTCTCAATTAAACTTTGTATGCCATCAGTTTTATTTTTTATATATGCTTTAGCTTACGGTGTGTAATGCGTAATAAGCGAGGTGCAAGGGAAAACAGCAACAAATATATCTTATTTTTATTCGTTAGGTATGGGTTGCTTAGTGTGGCGCCTATGTGAGTGCGGAGGTACTGCACAATTGTGCGGTAGGTGTTGTTTTCCTTTGTCATCTGGCTGATGGGAATGTGAAGTAAGTATTCTAAGCGTTGAAACAGTCCAAAGCGCATTGCTACGGGCTGGAGCTCTGGGTATTGCTCTTTCACAAGTTCTGCTGCCATGTCGGCATTATCCACACAGTCTGCATAGACTCTGGAGAATTCTTCTTTTGACTTCTTGCGGGTGTTGCTGCCGCTTCTGTAATATACATAATACATCTGCTCTGGGCTGCTGGCAACTCCGGGTGTTTCCTGGAGCATATGCACACAGAGATTGAAGTCCTCGTTTAATACACCAATTGGAAAACGGCGTCCCTCAAATAATCGCCGGTCAATCAGTTTCGTGCAAAAGGAGCAGTCGCCCCGGTGCATTAGTAATTCCTTTAGAAAATCGGCTGCGGGATATTCGTAATCGGTATCTGCCTGAAAGCAGACCGCCGGAAGTTCTTCGCCGGACTCTGCGATTTCCCTGCGCGCTACCTGTGCTATCTGCATGCCACTTTCCTGTATCCGTCGCAACAGTATCTCATACATTTCCGGTGCCACATAATCATCGCTATCCACAAATCCGAGATATGCGCCCTTCGCTAGCTCAATCCCTCTGTTTCTGGCAGAAGAAGAACCACCATTTTCCTTATGAATCACCTGAATACGCTTATCCTTTAAAGCGAGTTCATCACACAGCTTCCCTGTCCCATCTGTAGAGCCATCATCTACCAGAATGATCTCCAGATTCGTATAGGTCTGACAGCAAATCGAATCCACGCAACGCGGCAGACAGTCCATAATATTATAAATTGGTACAATTATCGAAATTAACGGAGTTAAATTTTCCTGCATAGTTTCTCCTCTAAATATCGAAAAGCTTCGGTACGCTTCCAGACAGTATACATTTTCTACTTTATTTTTTTAAATGCTTGTACATTTTACCTGGGGCGATAATGGGTGCTTTGCTCATTGGTCCCTCGGCTTCAAAGGTGATTTCTTTGCCTGCCAGCATGCGTTCGCATTGTTTTAGTAAGCGCATTACTGCATTTTCTGCATTCCAGGTCTTCGTCATGGCAGCATATGCATTTCTGCCTAGTCGTTCCCTTAAATCAGCATCCTGTATCAAACGCGCTACGCATTGATAAAATTCCTCAAAGTTTCCATTCTTATAAATCAAGGCGTTTTCTTCGTCACGGCATAATGTTGGGGTGGAACCTGCTGCCTGATTTGCTACCATCGCGCAGCCACTATTCATTGCTTCATTTGCTACCGCACCCCAGCCCTCGCCGTAGTCACTGGTAAACAGATAAATATTTGCCTGTTTCATGTAATTTCGAATCTTGCTGGGTGGCTGAAACTCCAAATGTGTCAGAATATCCGATACATCTTCTTCCTCAAGCATCGGAAGTATCTGTGGTTCTAATTCGCCGCTTCCGATAAACGTAATATGTACTTTTATCTTTTCTTTCTTCAAACGCTTTGCGAGCCTTGGTATGTATTCCGGATGTTTAAAGCCAACGAAACGTCCTGTCCACAGAAGCTCTGGTATTTCATGCTGTTTATCCACAAAAAGTGTGTTTAGGTCGTACTTTTCCACCCTCGGAAAATAACCCCAGCAAAACATCTTATCCGGATAGGCTCTCACAATATGAAAATCCGATGCTACATAGCCTCCGTCACATAGCAGATATACAGGCGCATGACGGTATCTCGTATGGTCATGGTATTTTTTCTTTAATCCCCTTGGTGATATTGCTTTCCATTGACCGTCCTTATAAAGACGCTCGCTGCTGCGAATCACAATTTTTCCGGCAGCTAATCGAGGTTCTATGTAAGACTCGTCATCGACACCACCAAAAATAACAATATCACTCTCCATAATCAGCTTACGGCACAGTTCCTCCTGCTCATAAAATTGGAGAAGATACGGGCAGGAATCCACTTCTGCTCCCCACCCCATTTTTACACGTTCTTCTTCCATTGGCTCTGTCTGTATAAAATGATACCCTTCACCCAATTGTTCATAGAACACATTTGACATCGGTATCTGATGATGATTAATGTAATTGGATACTGTCGTAATTGTCATTCTAATAACCATGCCTTTCTCTCAGACTAAGCAGCGTGTATAATCTATTTTAATTTATATATATCGTTGTAAATCTCCATCAGAGTATGATAATTTTCTTCCGGGTCATGTGTTTTAGCAGCATGGGCTCTTGCGTGTTCGGACATCTGCATAGCCAATTCATCATCGGAAAAAAACTTGCATACATAATTTGCCAGACGATTCACTTCATTTACCGGATAAGTAAAGCCATCTTCATCGTGTGTCAGGATACTGGCTACTCCCCCCACCTGCGATGCTACGACCGGCGTGCCAAGGAGCATTGCTTCTCCTACCGAATTTGGTGAATTTTCCATGGTAGAAGGTGAAACAAATACATTTGCCTTTAACATCTGATAACACATTTCTTCACTATTTACCATGCCAAGGAAGGTAATGCAGTTTTCTAGCTTATTTTCTTCTATAAGCTGAACCAGATATCTTCCATAAGAGGAAATCTTTAACCTTGATTTTAGAGTATCCTGTCTGGTAATCTGATTTCCCGTCACGTACACATGTGTATCCGGGAAAACAGCTCTGATGCTTGGAAGTGCCTGCAGGAAATAATGAAATCCCTTTAACGGGTAATCACCCTGACTTACAAAGATAGAATGGCGTTTGCACTTCGTAATATCCCACTTCTTACCGTAAAAATTACTCCTTAAGGTTTCATTCATAAAATGATACTGAATGCTTTCATGAATAGAAGTACTCACTTCTTTGTCTAATGTAGTACGCCCTGCAACATGGTTCACCCTCCTGATGGCTTCTGCTTCACGCTCTGCACGTATGGTAAATTTTCGTTGCTGGTCCAGAATATTATCTTTTTTTAAAAAATCACGCAATGTATATCTACGTTGTACAAAAGGAGGGATTCCATCTGTATAATGTTCTGCACAGGCCGCACATACACCCTGTATCCCAATTAGAGTGTGGTCTGGATTGTCAAATGCCCGTGTCATTGCTAATGTATGTGGAAATTCTGTTCCAAAGATATGAACCATATCAGGCTGAAATTCTGCAAGAATATGCTCCATGCTTGCATCTAAGGTCGATTCATACTCCGTTTCTTTTGCTACATTTTCGTAAAACCCATAATATTTGATGCCTTCCATTTCTCCACGCACAGCCCCCGATGTGGTGTTAACCGGAAAACAAATCCCCAAATCAATCTGATTTTTGCCTGCATTCCTGCGAATCATATTCGCGAGTCCTGTCAGCCAGCCTTCCCGATTGCTTGCCTTAAGCCCCAGTTCTTCGGCTATCATTGGCAACATAATATTGCATACCCATAATACTTTCATACAGTAACCATGCCTTTCCCACTACCCAGCTGTCTGCTGAAGCAGACAGACAAATCAAGAACGATAAAATAGTTTCTTTACCCCATTATAAATACCCGAGAAATAACGCTGTCGACTCAGGAACCGCCGAACCGGTACCAATGTCAGTGCCATAAACACACGGTACTCCAGCAACTGTTTCTTTGACATATACCTCTCTGTAATTTTCTTATGTTCTTCACGATCTTTTCTTTGGTTCTCTTTGGTTTCTGAAAATCCACCACCTTCATAGTTTGCCACCACGATTCCCAGGTGATATGGGTTTGCTTTTTCCTTAAAATAACTCCAAAGGAAATGTTCATAGTCTGCTCGTATCACATACTTTAAATCATACTTTCTCTTTGCAAACAGTTCTTTTGCATAGAAGCATGCCTGATGACACGGAATATGGCGAAAACAGGTAAACGGTGTAATCGTTTCATTCATGGAAACAATATTTTGTGCCACTTCATCATACGTATCCCCATAATAAATCTTAGACTTGTCCTTGCATGTTTCTTCCTGCTGCGCAATTATTTCTGTTGTTTTCTGTAAAACATCATTATGATAAAAGGAATCCCCACAATTCAAAAAGATATAATAATCTCCAGAAGCTCTGGTAATTGCCTGATTCATTGCATCATAAATTCCTGCATCCTTACAGGAATATAATTGTATCTTATCACTGTTTGGCAGGTTTGCGGTAGAATTATCTGTCGACAGCCCATCTTTTATCAAAATTTCATAATTTCCACAGGTCTGTTCCAGAATACTATCTACAGTTTCTCTTAACTTATTACCAGCATTATAACACACCACTATCACACTAAACTTCATACACATCCTCTTTCATATCTAGTTGGAAACGGCAGTTTTCAACAATTAAATTACCTTTACATAATCCATGTATGGTATGGGATTATGCGGAGTTCTACGCCGCCGGCACGGTGCAGGAAAATGGCAAAGTATAGAATATAGGCAAGGGTAATTATAATGGTAAAGAATCTCTTTTGCCTTTTGTCCGGAATACGCACTAAAATATTTGGAATTAAAAATATCTGAAATACATTTAAGTAGTAGCCAATCCTCGATACTTCCGGAATGAAAGAAGCAAAGAGATATAGTAATATGGAGCCTATATTCAGATAAAAATAAAATAAATTCTGTTTGTTGTCCTTAATCGCTTCTTTGTAATAAAGCAATGCAAATATAAAGATGCAGATGCCCTTCGCAATATTGATATATGATGTATTTCCAGTATCAAATGCGGAATTTTCGTAATATGGATAAATCATAAAAATTATTTTTCGATAAAAGTCCTTAAATAATAATAACGACGCACATAAAATCAAAACCGCCGCAATTTCTCTGCGTTTCCACTGTCTGGTCGCAAACCAGTAGATAGGAATGACAATCAGTACCGTCTTATGAAAACAGGCAGCAACTGCAATCCACAGCAGGAATCGGACATAGTCCCCTTTGATAATATATTTGGCTGCATACATGGCAATGGCCAGTGCAAAATAATAACGAATCGTATTCAAACTGGACAGATAATAGCCACATGCCATAAAAAGGAAAAATCCATAGGCAAACCAATCTGCCTGTTCATATACCGCTTTTAGAAAGAAAAAAATCGTTACAAATGCAATTACCGCAAAAATGGGTATGAATTGTTCTTCTCCACATAGAAACTGTATGGCACGAACGACTCCATTGAATCCAAATTCACTGGACACATTTCGATTCTGATGAATCTTAAGGAAAATATCGACATATTCCCCATAATCATTACCCACATAATAGCGCCCTGCAGAAATCAGAAAAAGCACTGCAAAAATAGTGATTAGGAATATGTAATTATTCAGTTGTTGCCGCTCAATTACCTTTCCTTGCGGCACATATCGATTATTTACAGCACCTGCCAGTAAAATGGTCAGTACCGTAATTCCTATATACAATACCATGCAGCGTACCTTTCTAAATTTTCTTAAATGCGTGCATCTGCGATTCCCTTTTTCATGAGCTTAAGTGCTTCTTTGCAGGGAATTTCTTTGCACATCTGGTTTCGATGTTTCAGCAGAAAGCGAATTGCAAGTACATATGCTAAATGACCATATAGATAATGGTATAAAACGCCTCTGTCAAAGAAAAATTTCTCATTGTAACCGTGAAACCATGTCGATGGGCGTCCTTCTTCTTTTCCAATTACCTGTGGTGATGCATAGACCTGAAGTCCTTTTTTAATGCATTCACGGATAAATAAACTGTCTTCCCCATTGCTGTACTTTGCTCCGCCACCAAAAAGAAGGGAATAGGTAATATTCTTTTTATGCATTTTCTCGGTACGAATAGCAAAACTGAAGGTGGGATATCTGCCGCAATTGAACAAATGAACCCTTTTCCACTCTTTATTATAATATGTTCTTCTTTCTTCATTCACATCAAAATTAAATACAATCATATCTGCCTGTGGATGTTGTTGGAATTCCTGTAAAATTTTTTCTTCATAATTATCCCGAAATACAATATCTTCATCTGAAAAAAGACTGATATCATCCTCTGCCCGCAGCAGTGCATTGTTACGGCTTAGTCCAACGCCCCGTTCCTTCATGGAAAAGAAACGGATAATTGCACCTTTATGGTCAAATTCTTCATATCCGTTTTTGTCGCACTGATTAATAATAATGGCATCGGTAGAAATATTCATTTTATTCACTAATTGCTGCGATTCTTGAAACATCGCAGCAACCAATACTTGTACTCTCATCCGTTTTTCTTCCATTTCTCATTATATTTCTCATAAAAATTTTCATAAAAATAATATGCTTTCAGAAGCTTTTCATCTGCATTTATCAGCATCGCAGCCACTATCCTGCAATCCAGCTTCTGTAATTGAGATATCGCATGCTCAATGATTTTACCATTATGCGCTCCTGCAGCGATGTCCAGAATCACAGAATCGCCTGGTTTCACATGTGCCAGCTCTGCATTTCCAATTAATCCTTTACCGATTGTGATATGCGTCACTTTTTCTCCGTTTGCGCAAAGAAGTGCAGTATTTCTCTTTATTTCTTCCAAATCATTTCCTAGCATCGGTATGCCATATCTTCGTTCAAAGGTAATCGGTACATAAATGGAATCATCTAAAATCACATGAATCAGCATTACAAATAGCACAAACACGGCTGCCAGAATTGCACCCCAGATAACAGCCCGGTAGGTTGCCGTATCCACTAAAATCTGTTTTGCCGTAACGGCAGAGGTCATCACGCGGATCTTCTCTATTTCCCGCATCTCCCCTGCAAAATCTTCAAAGGCCTTTTCTACACTATGTGCAATCACAACCGCCCTGTCAGGGTTCGTATTGGTTACCAGTAAATCAATCACACGATAATCAGCATCTACATTTGCATCAACACTTGCTCTCATTTCTTCTTTATCAATTGGAGTGCTAATCATGGCAGCTTTTTCATCTGTCGTCAAATAATCTGCCTGTTGGATTTCATCACTCATATATGACATTGCTTTGTCCAGAATCTCATCTGTTTTTACGAAGCCGGACCAGCCTGCTGTATTAAATGTATAATATTTGGGTGCCTCGCCTTCTCCCTGTACAAAATCCACATAAAGCATAGAATTCGCTACATATTCCGGTTCTGGTGCAAGCACTACATGTATCAGAAAGTATGCGGTTCCACAGGTTACTGCCCCTATAAGAGCGGCTACCAATACCATCCATATTTTTTTAGAAAAACGTATCGCCAGCAATTTTAAATCTGCCGGTTCTGTTCCATACTTACATTCCCACATTATGCTATCATGCCTTTCGTGTTATTTAATGATTCTATACAAAGCTCAGTAGAAACTGTTTCTGTGAAGGAACGTTTGAAAGCGTTGGTGCTTAGGCAGTGTCTTTTACTGCATTATGCACCACTACGCTTGAAACCGAGCGAGAGCGCTTCCTAAACGGAAATAGTTCCTATTGAGCTTTGCATAGAATCATTTTCCGTTTTTTATTCTTCACTCTTCTGGATATCTTCTTTCATTGCTGTTACCTGTGCGGTATCAACGCCTTCTGTACTCTCCGGCTTTAACAGTATCTTTAGTGTAAGCATCATCAGCTTAATATCCAGCCAAATTGTGTAGTTTTCAATATAAAATAAATCCAGCTTTAATTTATCATATGGTGTCGTATTGTACTTGCCAAATACCTGTGCGTAGCCGGCTAATCCTGCCTTTACTCTGGTACGGTAAGCAAATTCCGGCATTTCTTCGATATACTGTTTAATAATCTCCGGTCTTTCCGGTCTTGGTCCAATAAATGACATATCACCCGTTATTATATTTAACAGTTGTGGCAATTCGTCAATTCTGACTTTTCGAATAAATCTACCGATTGGTGTAATTCTGGAATCATTCTTTGCTGCCAGTCTTGCAACACCGTCTTTCTCTGCGTCTACCTTCATACTGCGAAATTTCAAAATGCCAAATTCCTTCTGTCCCTTCGTACAGCGAATTTGTTTATAGAGAACTGGTCCGCCGTCGTAGCTCTTGATACAGATAGCAGTTACAAGCATTATCGGTGAAGTAATGACCAGCAACAGCAATGCACAAACCAAATCAATGCACCGCTTAATGGCTCTTTGTTCGATCTTTAGGGAATATTCCCGCGTAAGTAAGATTGGTGTATCGAATAAGTGCAGCTGCTCCGAGCCCTTTACTATAACGTCCGTTATTTTAGGCATAATATAAACACGTATTTCTTTTCCATAACAATATTTCAGGATTCGATTGCGGTCTGCTGTTTTCACGTCCCATATTACGACTGCATCATAACGTTTCTCAGCTTCTTTGCAGATTGCATCAATGCCTTCTGCTATATTCATACAATTACAAATCTTATATTTATCCGAACGGCTTTTAAACTTTTCCTTAATATCTTCGATTGGCCTGTCACCATGCACCAGTAATAATTCTCTGGGTGCAAAGATGGAACGGTAAATCCAGGCAGAACCTACGGTCCAAATACCAATACCTATAATATCCAATGCGGTAACTTTAAATAAGGGTCCCGGTTTAATGAGGTTACCATTTAACAGCGAAATCTGGAAAAAGGAAAAAATATTGACACATATCGTAGAAAAGCACTGTGAAAAGAACACCTCTACAGATTTCAAATATCCAATCTTATAACCACCATACATTCTGGAAAATGCAAACAGTAATATCCCATAAATAATAATTACCAGCCAGTGACCACGTTTCCAGAAATATACCTGAATGGTATCTGCATAATTGCTAAACCACAAAACTGCGTACAAGGCCACCTGAAACAATAAATTCAGACCTGCCAATTGTAATACAATGATTCTTTTAAAGGATTCCATTTTACGCAAATTTCAGTACCTCATTTCTAAAGTTCTTCTTTTACTAAGTAAATTGGGCGTTTTTTTACTTCCATATACATTTTTGCCAGGTATTCACCCATAATACCAAGGCTAAACAGTTGTGTACCACCTACCGTCAAAATAATACATGCAGTAGAAGCCCAGCCAGATACTGGGTCACCCATGATACATTTACGTATAATAATAAACAGAATAAATAAAAATGCTGTCACGCAGAAAAATAATCCCATAAATGAAGCAATCGCTAAAGGTGCTGTCGAAAATGCCATGATTCCATCCAGAGAATACAAAAACAATTTCCAGAAAGACCACTTCGTTTCACCCCTGGTGCGTTCTACATTTTCAAATTCAATCCATTTCGTTTCATAGCCTACCCAGCCAAAAATACCCTTTGTAAAGCGGTTGTATTCCGTCATGGATAATATGGAATCCACTACCTGTCTTGTCATTAACCGATAATCTCTTGCGCCATCTACGATATCTGTTTTGGAAATCTTATGCATCAGCTTATAAAAGGTCCGTGCAAAGAAAGAACGAATCGGCGGTTCCCCCTTGCGGTCTACACGTCTGGTCGCCACAGAATCATAACCTGCTTCTATGTGAGAAAACATCTCTGGAAGCAACCCCGGTGGGTCTTGCAAGTCCACATCCATCAATACCGCATAATCACCCTTTGCCTTCTGCAGTCCGGCATAAATACCCGCTTCTTTACCAAAATTACGCGAAAAAGAAATGGCATGTATACGCTCATCCTTTTTTCTTAACTCTTTGACATTGATAAGTGTCCTGTCCTTTGAACCATCATCTATATAGATAAGCTCTATCTCCAACTCCTTTTCCTTAAAAAAAGAATCCAGCTTTACAATTTCATCATAAAACGGTCCAACGGATTCTTCCTCATTAAAACAAGGAATTATAATACTCAATAATTTACCCATATCTTTATCCATCCTTATACTATTTGCCTGCAAAGGCCGGCACAAGCAATCCATACCTTGCTATATCTTACCACATATTTAAAAATAATAAAATGTTCCATAAGTTTAAATTCTTCTTAAGGTAGTTCGAATCGCATAAAACAAAAAATTGTATACACTATAAACAAAAGATAATCCTTCCACTTTCCGATACAGATTCCATATTCTGCGAATTGCTTCCAGTTTATTGGAAGATAGGGAATTTGCCGGTCTTCGATAACGCACCAGAACCTCATTTAATCCATAGACCTGATAACCCGCTTTTAGGATTTTCCACCAGGTTGCCGTATCCTCACTTTTCACTTCCGGCATAGTAATAAGTTCCTTTGTCAGTTTATTCATATCAAATAAAACCGTAGAGGTAAAAATAATTGTATTTTTCAAGGCCTCTTTATAATTTAGCACTGGAGGAACAATTGCATATTTTCCATTCCCTATCCCATTTTCATCTGCGAACTCATAGGACGTGCACACAAAAGCTGCCTGCTTTTCGATCATAAAAGCTATCTCTTTTTCCAGTTTCTCCGATTCCCAGATATCATCTGCGTCCAGAAATGCAATATATCTGCCCTTTGCTTCCTGAATACCACGATTTCTTGCTCTTGCAGCACCCTGATTTGAGGTTTGTTGTATGACACGAATGCGTTTCTCAGACAGGTGTTCCTGCAGCTTTTGGATTTTCTCCATACTTCCATCTGTAGAACAGTCATTTACCAATAGCAGTTCCCAGTCCGGATAGGTTTGTTCCAAAACCCTTTGTATGGTCATTTCAATATACAACTCTGCATTATAAACCGGAACAATAATGCTCACTAAATTTTCCTGTTTCATAACATACCTGTCTGCGTATCGGGTTACGCATTTCCCCTTTATCTTCTTAAAATGTAGTAACACTCTGTTTCGTCCAATAATTGAAATCCATGTAAGCACCATAGATTCCCATCGACACTCAAATCCACGATTGCATTTGGATCTCTGGGTACCTCTGCTTCTTCCTGTTCTATGGTTCCATTGGATATTACCAGATAATTGCAGCCACGTTCTGCCGCCATTTTGGTGATTTCTTCCTCATGCCCAGTTGGTTCCTGCATCAATGCATATAACTTATAATCCGCTTCCTCATATGCATCTGCCGCATCCTTTGGAACAGAGGTACTCCAAAGAGTTCTTCCGTAGAGGGTCTTGGTTGCACCATTATATCTTCTGGCTACACCCATTACTGCATCAGGCGCAAGTAAGGTAATGGTGCCCTTTTCCTCATCTAAGCGCTCCAGAACCTCCATCTGTCTGGTTGGAATACCATATGCATTATCGGCTGCTTTTACTGTTTCTGATTCATACGGCATAATGGTTCCTGCCAGTGAGAAAATAACGCATATTATTGAAAGATAAATCCACCAGCTCTTCTTTTTCGTATATTCCTTTGTCTCTGCTAATACCAATGTACCTGCGTAGGCAATTACACCAATCATCGGCAATACCCACAGCAGCTGCCAATAGGAGGCGAATTGCGGAAATACATGAATGATAGCTGCTACAAAAAGAGGATTCCAAAGAAGAATCAGACCCACAAGCATATAAATCAATACTCCGATTTGCTCCTTTTGATTATCGCTTTTCTTATTTTGTTTGAATAGCAGATAGAACAGGGCAAGGTAAAAGAGTACCTGATACTTACCATATACCATAAGTGTCGCCTGCACATGCCTGATTAATTCTACGACCTCCTGCATACACGTGTCCCTGCCTTTCCTCCGATTTTAACTATCAGTAAGGTCAAAACTGCTATTGCAAGTGTAATAGCCAGATACATAAAACCTCTTTCTGCATCCATCAGCGGTATTACAGTCACACATGCAAGCAATAGGTTAAAAACCACATTATACTTTTCAAATCCATGTTTCTGCTCTATATTCTGTTTTAACTGCATACATTGACTAAGAACAAATGGCAGCACGATTGCAACCACAATGGTTTCTCCCATCCAGCCGCAGTGAAACAGACGATACGGCAGCATTGTAAATAAATAATCCCCAAATAAAAGCAGGCAGGCATACAAAATCATGAAAACAACTTTTTTGTCCTGCTTCTCTTCTCCTTTTCCAATAAATAACTGTTCTGCCAGGAGCCAGTAAACCAGATAGCCTGCAAACAATATCCAAACCGGTATCATGCGATATAGAAATTCTGCGGGATTCAAATGAAAAATTTGAATGATGCAAGAATAAAAAACAGGTGTTATCAACAATTTACTCTCTAAGGTTGGGCCGGATTGATAAGCCTGTCCAGTCATGGGATTATACATGCCTATGGTATCTGTTGTAAGATTAGTCTGTATAACTTCCATCGTATTATCTTCCTGAACCACCGGTGCAAAATGTATAATAACCGTTATTTGCAGAAGAAAGAAAACAGCCAAAATAACTTTTTTAATGGTAATCCTTTTTATAGGATTAATTATAAAAATCTGCCGTAGTTCCTTCTGGCAAAGCATACAGGCTACACCACATAGTACAAGCAGTAGGCAGCTATCCAGGAAAACCGTCCTGGATAATTTCCAGTTTAATTTCATGGATAATACTGTTGTTGCCTCAAAAAAGCAAAAAAGCAAAAATAACCCCGGTACAAATACATCTGCTACCGTGGTAATTTTCAATTTCCATATTTTATTCCATAGACTGCCAAACAAAGTTGGAACAATCAGTAATACAGCACCACATAATATCCACTTACTCATTTTATCCCAATAACCATGCCTTTCATACTACGCCATACTTTTTCTTATAATAATAGTATTCCCACAGGGTTGGATGCGTCCGAAACACCGATGGTAAATCAACGGTCTTTGTCCGAATGCCCTCACCCTGAAAGTCCTCGATTGCCTGCTCCATGTCCTGTAATCCAAGTGCAAACTGCAGATATGGATACGTAATAAAATTGTCTTCCTCTGTAGGCCGTATCAGAGATTGATAAATCACATTTCCGGTATCAATTCCTTCATCAATAAAATGCACAGTCACCCCACAATGTTCCTTATCCTGGCTGGCAAGTGCCCAATAGCCACCATGTACCCCCCGGTATAACGGCGTAATACCTGCATGCATATTGAGAAACGGCGCTTTAACTGCCTGTAATACCTCGCGGCTAATAATACGTGTGCCATTCACTACAATTACATCTGGATTTATCTGCTTTAATATTTCGATGCAGTGTATATCATTGATGTTTTTCACCTGCTCTACTACCTGCTCCGGTATCGCAGCATCATTCATGTGGTTGCTTGCTTTGATAAAAGCCAGACGGTTCTCCGATTCCCGTTCCAGTCTTTTAGCAACAAAGATTTTAAATAAAATCTGTCCAAATACTTTCCAAAAACCCATTTTCTTAATACGTCGTTTTATCAGTTGCTTCCGAGGGACGGATTCTTCGATTAAGACTTTGGCTATCTCATATTTCTCTGCAAGTCTGTGATACAAAATATTCGCTTTTTCCCCTTTTGTTGCAAGAATTACTATTTTCAATCACGTTCCTCTTTTCCTTCTTATCTATCTTATCTATTTATCCATTTATATACACTTTTGAAGTCTTTCTTCCGCTATCTCCTGCATGGAAGCAGACTGCATCCCATAACGCTGCTGCAACAGCTTATAATAATCCAATATACTTTGTAAGTTTGCAAGGTTTTCCACCTGATTGCCGCCAAAATTATGCGGATGCCACCATAAATGAAATACCCTTCCATGTTTTGCCGCATGACGCATCTGCCCTTTAATGCGGTTTAACTTAAATCTTTCCAGTATTCTTAATTTATGCGAATATGGGCGAAACAGCCGGCTGGACGGAATATTTACCACTCCTGATAAAATCTCCAGTTTATCAAGTGCATAATCATGATAGCCTGACAGGTTCCAAAAACTGTCTAACAGACGAACCCCTCTTTTTAATAGGCTTTCTCCCGCTTCGCTTGCCTGATACATAAATCCACTTTCATTACCTCGTACCGCAAGGATACCCTGGTCTGCAAGAATGTCCATATATGCATTCTGAAACTGATTCTTTGGAAAAATAAGGCTTTTCACTTCTTTTCCTGTACGCCCCGCCACTTCTATGCTCTTCTTTATATCTGCCATGAAATCTTTCTTCGTCTGTCCCTTTTCCATACAGTAATAATGGGAAAAGGTGTGAGATGCGATCTCCTGATATTCTGTTGCTTCTATTTGTCTGATTAGAGAAGGTGCAAAATGAAGAGCATCTTCTATTTCGTTTTCTCCAAGATCCTCCATTTGTTCATAATTGGAAAATCTTTTATCTTCATATTGTGGAATTCTTAACGGAACATTTTCTTTCCACTCTTCTTTATTATGGGCATAAAGCATGCCTACAATTCCCCAGGTTACATGCATTTGGTATTGCTGAAACAGCGAAAGCATCTTGGGAATCACTTCTCTTGCACCTGCTGCCGTCCTCTGCCAGCGTTCCAGTTTGGACTTGTCATTCATACCATATAACAGTTCAAAATCCAGAGAAATTACAAACTTTCCATGCTTTTCCAGGTCTGCACCTGTCTGATTCCCTGGAAGTTCCTTCTTATTTGTTGTATTCATCTGCTTCTTACTCCCTATACGACTCTGGGTTCATAAAATAATTATAAACATTCTGCTAGTAATTTTATCATATAATTACGTATAAATAAAGTCGCAATAGTGCGCAAAAAAAGCAAAGGATCCGCAAACCTTTGCTTTTTCTTTTATTACGTTCAAATTTTCTATGTCATCTTTATGCAAAAACCGCATACTCCATACGAACTTTATCCGCTATGCGCGCAATATACTCGCTATTTGTGGGTCTTCCCTTTCCCGAATCAGTGGAATACCCAAATAACTCTTCGAAAGAATCTATATTTCCTCTCACCCATGACACCTCAATTGCGTTACGAATTGCTCTCTCAACCTTTTGATCCGTTGTATGAAATCTTTTTGCTACTGCCGGATACAGTAATTTCGTCACACTGCTCACGGCCTCCATATCATCCTGTGAAATAATAATTGCTTCACGCAAATAATGATACCCTCTAAGATGTGCCGGAACTCCCATATCCAGCATAATCCTAGTTATATATTTTTCCAGATCCAACCTTCTTTTCTCACAAACCATATCCTTAATTCCCCCATTTTATGATTTTCTGCGGTTTTATGGATATATCCTAACATATTTTGTCCTATTCTGCTGTTAAAGAACTGTTAAGATTTTACATTTCACTCTTACATT
Organism: Lachnospiraceae bacterium; assembly: GCA_028692055.1. Lineage (GTDB taxonomy): Bacteria > Bacillota > Clostridia > Lachnospirales > Lachnospiraceae > SZUA-378. The sequence goes on from JAQUYA010000047.1 coordinate 19,287, forward strand.
CTTGCATTTTCAACATTTTCTTTAAACCACTCATAGGCTAATTGGACCCCTTCTTCCAAATCCACTTTATGATTCCAACCCAATCCGTGAAGTTTCGACACATCTGTTAGTTTTCTAGGTGTTCCGTCCGGCATTGCAGCATTCCAGATGATTTTTCCAGGATAGCCCACTGTTTTCTGTACTGTTTCTGCCAATTGCTTTATGGTAACTTCTTTACCTGTCCCAATATTTACATGCTGCTCCCCACTGTAATTTTCTAATAAAAATACACAGGCATCTGCCATATCATCTACATATAAAAATTCGCGAAGTGGTGTACCTGTTCCCCATAATTCTACTGCAGGTGCCATATTTACTTTTGCTTCATGAAATTTACGTATCATAGCCGGCATAACGTGGGAACCACTCAATTCATAGTTATCATGCGGTCCATACAGATTCGTCGGCATACAGCTGATAAAATCATCACCATATTGACGTTTATAAAATTTACACATTTCAAGTCCTGCAATCTTTGCAATTGCATAGGCCTCATTTGTGATTTCCAAAGGTCCTGTCAATAGAGCATCTTCTGGAATTGGCTGTGGTGCCAGCTTTGGATAAATACAAGTACTGCCCAAAAATAAGAGTTTCTTTATCTTAAAATCGTGACAGCATTTAATCACATTACATTGTATCTGCATATTTTCATAGGCAAATTCTGCAGGGGTCGTATTATTTGCGTTAATTCCGCCAACCTTTGCTGCCGCTAAGACAACCACATCCGGTCTTTCCTCTTCAAAAAATCTACGCACGTCAGCCTGACTTGTCAAATCCAGCTCCCTATGTGTCCTGCCAAATACGTTCCTATAACCCTTTGCCTGCAAATTTCTTACAATTGCACTTCCTACCAGACCACGATGTCCTGCTACATAAATCTTATCTGTCTTTTCCATTGTATTAAACCTTCTTTTCTTTCTAATTAATTCAGTGATGTTTTTTTGTATTCTTCCGTACTCATCCCAGCGATTTCTTTCAGGTCAGAGTCCATCATCATGGCTACTAATTTCTTAAAGTCAATATCACGCTTCCAGCCAAGTGCTTTTTCTGCTTTGGTACAGTCGCCCCATAAAAATTCTACTTCTGCCGGACGGTAAAATTCTGGATTTACATCAACCACTAACTGACCGGTCTTATCATTGTAGCCTTTTTCATCGACACCGGTACCTTCCCAGCGAATTTTAATTCCAAGCTCTGCAAAAGCCGCCTCTACAAATTCACGAACCGTATGTGTTTCATTGGTAGAAAGTACGAAATCATCTGGTTTTTCCTGTTGGAGCATCAGCCACATCCCTTTTACATAGTCACCTGCAAATCCCCAGTCACGTTTTGCATTCATATTTCCAAGAGATAGTTTCTGCTGTTTTCCTGCAATAATATTTGCAATCGCCAACGTAATCTTTCTGGTAACGAAATTCTCTCCACGTCTTGGTGATTCATGGTTGAAAAGAATACCATTACATGCATACATATTATAGGATTCTCTATAGTTTACTGTAATCCAGTAGGAATACAGCTTTGCTACTCCATATGGGCTCTTTGGATAAAATGGTGTTTTTTCACTCTGCGGGGCTGTTTCCGGAATACCACCAAATAATTCTGACGTAGATGCCTGGTAGTATCTACAGTTTCCGCCATTTACACGGATAGCCTCCAATAATTTCAAGGTACTGGTTCCGGTTGCTTCTGCGGTATATTCCGGCACTTCAAAAGAGACACCTACATGTGATTGTGCTGCAAGATTGTAGACTTCAGTAGGTCTGATTTCTGCCATCAGTCTCATCAGGTTACTGGAATCGGTCGTATCTGCAAAGTGCAAAAAGAATTTTACTCTATTGTAATCTGAGTGGATAATGTGGTCAATTCTGGAGGTATTGGAAATACTGTGTCTACGAACCAAACCATGTACCTCATACCCTTTCTCCAATAAAAATTCTGCAAGGTAAGAACCATCCTGTCCTGTGATTCCTGTAATTAAAGCAATTTTAGTCATGTTTAAACTCCTATCTGCGCCCTTGGGTCGCGTAAAATCTTAATTTTCTATTTTTCTAAAGCATTTTTGTGTTATTTTGCGTTTATCCTTAACGAGTATACTACTGTCGCCAAAGTACATCAACTAATAATCTTGCCCAAAAATAGTAAAATATTGCTATTTCTTTTTTGAGGTTGTGAGGGTTCGGGGAGGGCTTGGGATGTCTGCTTTGGACGGGGTAATCGTGGAGCTGGTGTTTCTAAGACTTTATAATGCAGAATTGTATGGCTTTAGACAGCGGACGCGACCGTTCAGCAAGGACGTCCTGTCCTGCTTCACTGAAACCGACCTCCATGTCGGTTTCTCGCTGGTTGT
>JAQUYA010000142.1 GCA_028692055.1 Lachnospiraceae bacterium
CAAATAAGAAATATGTAATCACAGGTGGAGCCGGATTCATAGGATTTCATTTGTCCAGACGACTGTTAGAACAGGGCGCAACCGTAGTAGGGTATGACAATCTGAATGATTATTATGATGTGTCCTTAAAGGAAGCAAGACTTGATATCCTGAGAGCATATGAGAAATACACATTTGTAAAGGGTGATTTGGCAAATAAAGAAGAGGTGACACAGTTATTTGTGACCTACAAACCAGAAATCGTGGTAAATCTGGGAGCACAGGCTGGGGTTCGTTACAGCATTGACAATCCAGAGGCTTATATCCAGTCTAACTTAATCGGCTTCTTCAATATACTGGAAGCATGTAGAAACTATCCGGTGGAGCATCTGGTATATGCATCTTCCAGCTCCGTCTATGGTGCAAATGAGAAGGTTCCTTTCTCCACCGAAGATAAAGTGGATACTCCACAGAGCCTTTATGCGGCAACGAAGAAATCCAATGAATTGATGGCATATTCCTATAGTAAATTATATAAGATTCCATCGACAGGACTTCGCTTTTTCACAGTATACGGCCCTTTTGGACGTCCGGATATGGCATGCTTCAAATTTACAGACAAGATGGTAAAGGGCGAACCGATTCAAATCTACAATAACGGCGACATGTATCGTGATTTTACCTACGTAGAAGACATCGTAACAGGTGTTGTCAATATCTTAAACAATGCTCCAAAAGAAGACCCATATGGTGTACACTACAAGGTATACAACATAGGTAATCACAATCCAGAGAAGCTTATGGACTTCATTTCTACCCTGGAGGAATGCATCGGAATCGAAGCCAAGAAAGAATTTTACCCAATGCAGCCGGGCGATGTATACCGTACCTTTGCTGATGTATCCGAATTAATAAATGACTTTGGATTCAAACCGGATACCTCTATCAAAGAAGGCTTAACACAGTTCGCAAACTGGTATAAAGAGTATTATAAAGAACGTTTCTAATCTTTGAAAATTACATACGAAGATGTTGGGGTCAAAATGGAAAAAGAGAAGATTATTCAGATTCCCTTAACGAAAATAACACATTGGATAACTACAATCTATATGGTTTTTTTAGGAGTGGTACTGCCACTTTACCATAGAGAGGGGTTTTGTATGATAGGCGATAGAAAATATCGCCTCTTTTTCATATGTTCGGTTATTTTGCTTCCGGTACTTTTACTATTAACGTGTATCAGGCAGTGGATTTTGAAGGAGTATAAAAAACTATCCCTCACTGATTTTTGCGTACTTTGTTATGCAGGTACAGTGATTCTTTCAACGATACTCAGTCCCTACCGGGAATTGGCACTGTGGGGCTATGAGGACTGGCATATGGGTGCTGTTTCGCAGCTTTTATTCGTTGCCATTTATTTTGTAGTATCTAGAAACTGGATTATTTCGATTAAGGAAGCCAAATATAAGAAGGGCGTATATTTAATACCACTTCTTCTAATGGCGACATCGGCACTGATATTCCTGCTTGCGATTGGAAATCGTTTTGCAATTGACCCGCTTGGTATGTTTGAAGGGCTGGAATATTGGAATAAGACACATTTACTGTCGACGATTGGCAATATCAACTGGTATAGCGGTTATGCCAGCCTGATATTGCCATTTGGAATGAGTATATACTGGTGGGATATAAAGCGAGAAGAAAATAGGAATAATAAATGGAAAGAACGATTGTCAGGTGCGTATGTATGCATCACAATTGCAACCATACTTACTCAGGGAAGCCTGGGAGGAGTTCTGACATTTGGAATTCTTTTAGTGATTATAACAGCTGTTTCGATAAGAGAGGCGGTGCAGGAAAAGTCTTATGACTACCTGGCACAATGCTTGAAAATACACATTGCTTTTGCGGGAATACCGATACTAATGGGATTCCTCTATCAGATAAGCGATAAAGAACAAATCTATTTTGCGAGTGATTTACAGATAGAACAATTATTGTTGAGTCCGGTTTGGGTATTTTATCTGATAGCAGCTATTATCATGGCTGTGTGGTTTCGCAAAAGCAGGAAAATCCATGTATATAGTATTCCCTTTGTGTGTTTTATGCTGGTAATGGGTGTGTTGTGTTTGCTGGCACACAATTTAGTACCGGATTTCCTGCCGTTCCTGAATCAATATCCCATACTGAATTTTAATGATAGCTGGGGAAGTGGCAGGGGATATTTGTGGAAGGCAACTATGGGAGCATATTTCAAGTTACCTTTTATGCAGCTTCTTTTTGGGGTCGGTCCGGATTGCTTTGCATCTTATTTTTACAGTGTTTATCCACAGGCTTTCCAGGGATTTCTGGCAGAATGGTGGGGAAATGCATATGTAGCAAATGCGCATAATGAATGGCTGAATATGTTCTTTAATCTGGGTATATTTGGAGGTATCAGTTATACAGGTATTTATTTAACGGCAATTGTACGAGGATATAGAAATATAAGTAAAAATAAAAGTAAAAATGAAAATAGAAATAAAATTGAAGATGAATGTAGAAAAAAAGATAAAGATACAGAAATAGACACAGACAGGAAAGAGAGGTTCCTGAAAATTTCATGGGTGCAAATGGCATGTATATTAAGTCTGGTGGCCTATATGATTCATAACAGTGTCAGCTTTCAACAGGTGCTTTCCACGCCATTGGTATTTATGATACTGGGCATGCATGAGGCATTGCAACGAAGGAGGTCTCTTTAGACATAGCTGATTTACAAGGATATGATATTGTTGCAACTACTTCGTACAATGCCGAGAACAGTGAGTACAGAGTTATATTTATGGGTATAATGAAAATAACTTGATTAATTGTCGCAAAAATAGTACAATATTTGCGACATCAATGGGAGGTGTGATTATTGTCAGAACTAAATTATACAGAACAAATAATGGAAAAAATTTATAATGCGAGTCGTGAAGATGTGTTTGTAGTTACTGATTTTTTAGAGATAGCAGATTATCATACAGTTCGCCAGGCATTACTTAGACTTAGTAAATATGGAAAAATCCAAAAGATCATGAATGGTATTTATTATTGCCCACAGTATAGTGAACTATTGCAGGAGTATGAAGCGCCATCTCCTAATAGAGTAGCGATGGCAATTGCAAGGAAGTATAACTGGACAATAGCACCGTCTGGTAATACTGCACTCAATCAATTAGGTTTGTCCACACAAGTAACTGCGAAGTGGAATTATATAAGTGATGGACCATATCATACATTTGAAATTGGCAGATTTGAATTAGAATTTAAACATAGGAATAATAAAGAAATATCAGGGATGTCATATAAAACAGCAATGGTTATTCAGGCTCTTAAAACAATAGGAAAAGATCATATTACAGAGGATGCAAAGCTAATATTAAAAAAACATCTTACAACTGATGAGAAAGAGAAACTATTGCAAGAGGGCAAACAGACAACAATGTGGGTTTATAATGTGCTCAAGGAAATAAGCGAGGATTAGAAAATGTATCGTATAGTAAAATACAGTGAAGATGAACGAAGAATTCTTTTTCGAAATACATCACAAAAGATGAATATTCACGAAGCAATTATTGAAAAAGATTTTTGGGTATGTCTAATATTAGATTATTTATTTCACAAATGTGAATATAGCAAGGTTTTTACCTTTAAGGGTGGGACCAGCTTATCTAAATGCTATGGATTGATTCATAGATTTTCAGAAGATATAGATTTGATTTTGGACTGGAGAACTCTTGGATACACAATAAATGAACCTTGGAAAGAACGCTCTAGCACAAAACAAGATGCCTTTAATAAAGAAGTAAATCATAGAGCAGAAGATTTTTTGCGAGATACATTACTTCCTATATTAAAGAAAGACATTACAGAAATTATGGGAGAAGAAGCACAGCTTTATATTGATGAGATAGATCCACAAACAATATGTTTTAGCTATCCACATATCTTTCAGACAGAATCTATTCTGCAGGTGATTCGATTAGAGATTGGAGCATTGGCAGCATGGACACCGGCAAAAGAAGTTTTAATAGAGCCATATGCAGCCAAGTATTATCCAAAAGCATTTGAGCAAAAAGAAACCATTGTATTAACAGCAGCAGCATCGAGAACATTTTGGGAGAAGATTACGATATTACATCATGAAGCAAATCGTCCTGAAATTCTTCCAATGCCAGAACGCTACTCTAGACATTATTATGATTTGTATTGCATAGCACGTTCAGAAAATAAGAGACAATCCTTTGCTGATATTGATTTGTTAAGAAGAGTAGTGCAATTTAAAATGAAATTCTATCCAAGAAAATGGGCACAGTACAATGAGGCAGTTCTAGGAACAATGAAGCTTGTTCCACCAGATTATCGTTTAGATGCGCTAAGGAAGGACTATGAAAACATGAGTGAAATGATATTTGGAGAGTATCCTTCATTTGAAGAATTAATGTCATACATATCGGAGCTAGAGACTGAAATAAATCATCTATAGG
>JAQUYA010000143.1 GCA_028692055.1 Lachnospiraceae bacterium
CACTTAAAAGATTCCGTAAACGGATACGTTCATTCGGATCTAATCCGGCTGTCGGCTCATCCAAAACTAAAATCTTCGGATTATTCAGCATTGCCTGTGCAATCCCTATACGGCGCTTCATCCCACCCGAAAACCTCTTCATTTTCTTTTTCCGATACTTTTCCATTCCCACCTGTCGAAGCAATTCGTCCATCCGTTTTCTAGCCAGGACAGGATGCAGATCTTTAATAGAAGCAATGTATAGCAAATATTCCTCCGCTGTAAAATCTGGATAAAACCCAAACTCCTGTGGCAAATACCCCAAAAGATTACGATATGCTTTATCCATCTGCCAAATATCTTTCCCATTGCAAAGAATACGCCCACTGTCAGGTTTAATCAAAGTACAGATCATTCTTATTAGAGTAGTTTTTCCAGCCCCATTGGATCCAAGCAGACCATATACACCATTCGCCATCACATAATTAAGCTGATTCACGACAGTCACATCTTTATATTTTTTAGTTAAATTCTCTAATGCTAATTCCATAATAAATGATCCTCCAAATATCCCTGACTAGTTTTCAGGAGTCGCTTTCCTAGCATAAACATACCTGCAAAGGTAAGCAACATAAGCCCCACCCATATTATTCCTGATATTGAGTTGTAAAGTTGTTCATCACTTATGAATCTATACCAGACACCTGCCCATATCACACAAAATCCGACCGCTACGTACTCCGAATTAAAATGCCGTCCACATAAAATTCCAAAGCATATACATATCGTAACATTCAGTGGAATAAGAAAATGTATAATAATATCAAGTAACGTAAAATGAATGGTCAATGTGGTTACTGTAAAAAATGCTGTTAATAACAACAAATCTACCAAAGCAAACATTGTTAATCTAGCTGCATATATCTCTCGAAGCGTAAAACATGATACATTTTCCACCTCTACAGAACTATTACGTACATTCTTCCAAAGCTCAGGTACAATCAATAACCCAAACATAGGAACCAGTACAGAAACTTGACGTTGAAATATTGGTCCGCTATCTCCAAAATATAGCGTTCCCCATAAAAAAGCCAATATGAAAAATTGAAAAACCCACCAGCGTTTCCTGACAAATTTTAGCTGCCTAATTATAAATTCAGTCCATGTGCATTCCTTAACCTCTAACCCTTTATAAAATGCCTTTTTAGATAATTCAACTGTCTTTTTGATATGTTTTTCCCTCAACTCTTGCCCCATTACAAAATTCCTCTCTCTAATATTATTTTCCGCAGAAGCTTTTTCCCTTTCTTTATACGATATTTAACAACATGTATTTTAATATTTAAGACCGCTGCAATTTCAGCCTGCCTCAAATCATGAAAAAAATGTAAAAATACCACTTCCCTATAAATTTCAGGAAGCTTATCTAGTGCCATTTTCATGTCCATTTCTTTTTCTATGCCAACCATCGGGTCATATGATAAAATACTTTCATCCTTTATCTTTAATGCTAAATCACTTACTACCATATCTGCTTCACCCGTCAGAAATTCTGTATTACCCGATTTATAGTTATCTTTGCATAAATTTCCCGCTATTGTGTACAAATAATTTTTTACCTTTTCTTCATGCCGATATAATGATAAACTTCGAAAAAAATGTTCAAATGTTTCCTGCGTTAAGTCTTCTGCTAAATTGAAATCATGTACTCTTTTTCTGCAATATGACATGATTATCGCATAATATTTTTTTACAAATTCTTCAATGGCATCGTCATCACCTTTTCTGATTCTCTGAATCAATTGTTTATCCGAACCCATATTGTACCTCTTCTTTATACGAAATGTTTTTATACATATTTCATATTCATCCTTAACTATGCCCATCTATGAATCAGAGCAAATCCTCTGTTACTTTATCTCTTTATTATATATAACGGAAAATTCGTCAAAAAAGGAGAATATTTTTAATTTTTTTATTTTTCCTTGCCTTTCTACAAGTTCTGTTTTCTCGTCTTATCAGTCCTGGTTTGAAATGGAAAAGAAACATTCGCTAAATATCTCAACACCATGGGAAGGAGTTCCATGGGGAATCCCCTGACCCGGAGGCTTATGTGTTCTACTCCCGCAATACGGGGAAATATGGAAAAATGACGCAGCCTGCGATGGATAAGGCATTGAAAAAACATGTCAAAGCGGCTGATGGTTCCCTGATAGATTTTTGCGGTATTAGACAGAATACGTAAAGATAAAATCCAAACCTTTTCCTGCAGGATTTATTGTAAATCTGCCGTTTCTACAAAAGATTTGGATTTTATTTAAGTTTGGATAACGTATGAAGTGTATACTGGTAGCGGATATCACAGCAGATGGCTTCCATTAGTTCATCATCAATAGCAGGAAATACAATATCTGCAAAATCTTTACCTCATGAATTCAAAACTATCTTCTGTGTTCCTGGAGTTGAATTGATAAAGCTGTCATTTAATGTAATTTGTTGATTCTGGATTTGTTTTAAAAGACATATCCTACACCTCACCATTTGATATGTCGCTATTATACTATATCTGGTAAGAGTTGTGGAAACTTGGCGTCAAGTTTTGACACCCTAACCATTATTAATTATCAGCAAAACAATGCCCAAATAGCTGCACCTCCATACGCCGAAGGCTGTTCTCGAATCGGAGCGCTTCCCTATACAAGAACAGAGTAGAGAAATAACTGCAAGAGTTATCTCCCTCTCGTTGAACCGTACGTACGGGTCTCGTATACGGCTCTACAACTTATATTCCAACTTATCTTAGATAGTATTTTAAAGGATTGAGCAGACCAACTCCGTCCTTTATTTTCAAGTAAATCTGGACTTAAAATAAAGTTCGCTACATCCATTCCACCTCGTCTGTACCAACCGAGCCTTGAATTTGCTACTTTGTAAATAGCTTCATGGTCGAATCCATTCTTGTTTTTCTGATTAAGATAGCAAAGATTTCTATATATTGTCTTAGGTGTTTTCCATTGTTTTATAACGATAACTCTTATCTTATGCCTAAGCCATGCTCCAAACTCTTGCATGAACATTTTCATCATTCCAATTCGAAAGTAATTAATTGTTTTGCCAAAAACAATCATTCTATTACAATCATAAACTTCATCTCTAATTTCCAAGCAGTCCATATCCCATGATGGAAGATGCGCCCTTTGCTCGTTCTCCCGGTTCACAATTGAAAAAAGCAGAACACACTCCTTTTTACGGGAATATGTTCTGCTTCTCTTGGTTTGTTTTATTCTGTTTTATTATTTCTGTGTGCAGCGGTTCTCCAGCTCATCAAAGAACTGCTTTACGCAAATCTCCTCTAAGATACCGATATAACACCACGACTGTTCCTACTTTAATCGTCATAATGGCCTCTGCATGAAAAAATCAAGACCGTATTTTCTTATCCTGTTTCTGCCAATAGAGGTAATCTTCCCATGCATCAAAATCCCATTGTATTATTTTTGTCCGCATAATCAGTCCTCTATCAATTCATGTTCTTCAAATTTTAGTTTTCCTGCTTTGTAATCTGCCATTTTCTGTTCCAGATAGCGAACATTACTTTCAGAGTAGAACGGATCAACTGCTACCTCAAACGGTATGCGTTTTTCTCTACCGACTTTCTTTGCAAAAATCGTAAACGCCGCACTCATGGAAAGCCCCAAATCAGAGCAAGCCTGCTCCATGCTCTTTTTTACATCTTCATCTAAGCGAAAATTCACATTTACTGTTTGTGCCATAGTCAACACCCCTTTCTATGTCTGCATTATAAATCATCGCTACGCAAAATGCAAGCATTTGTCATTACGTTTTCTTTACAATATAGTATGCCCTCTTTTTGCCGACTGATACATTCTGAAGACCCCCGGTTTTGAACACTGACAGAGCCGTTCTTCCCAATCAATCCCGTTTGCTTTGGTGCAATAATAAAAGCACCTGTCGCTTGACCGTTCTAATCGGTCAAAGACAAGCGCTTCTCTGTTCTGTATTCAATTGTATATGGAGGACTTATCTGTTGGTGTTCTCTAATGAATGTTGACATCATCCATCATTCCCCGTGAATAGTCCCTTCAGGAACTGTTTTTACTTTACCCCTTTACAGATTGGAATCAGCATCAGCAGAACAACAATTCCGACCAGCCCAATTACAATTCCTGCCACTGTGTGGCTCCATACCATCGTCATGCACATTCCGACTCCAAGACCAAGTGTTCCAATGATTGAGACCATCGCAGTAAGAACCGCCTTTCCTGTAATTTTAATCGGATCCTTGTGTTCCATTTTTCTCCATACTGCCACTGTGATCAGTGCCATTAATATACCGACACACCCCATGATCACACCCGGACGAAATGCATTCCAATCCGGCAGCATTGCCATACACATTCCCAACGAAAAAAATACACCACTGATTGTTCCCATAACTAATGCCACAAAATTACTCTTCTTCATTATTTTATGCCTCTTTCTACTTT
>JAQUYA010000144.1 GCA_028692055.1 Lachnospiraceae bacterium
GAAGCTGTTGGCGACACCATAAAGGATATGACCGACGGAGTAGACCACGTCGCCGATGATGTAACTGGAAATACTAACGGAACAGCTAATACTACAACCAATAACAGTAATCCATAAATACAGATAATGCCGCAGTTATTCCTAGCTGCGGCAATTCTCATATTGCTCGTTATTACACACCCTTTTCAATGATAATTCCTTCTCTGTATGCACGAAGCAGACTTTCTAGCTGATGAATACTTTCTTTTAATTCCGTACCAATATCTGTGCCAGCTACGTTTTTACGAAAGGCAGAGGTTTCTACCATGGTATTATCTGAAAAAATATCAGATTCTTTTATAATCGCTGATTCTGTCGATTCAAAGGGCTCATGTGCAACCAGACGCATACCATGTGAATTGGAAATCAGTGTATATCCTGCAATTCCTGTTTTTCCCTGATATGCTCTTGAAAATCCACCATCAATGATTAACAATTTTCCGCCGCATTTCATTGGGGACTCCCCATTTTTTCGTTCTACCGGAACGTGTCCGTTGATAATATGTGCATTATCTGAGGTCAACCCAAACTCTCTCAAAATACGATTCAGAGTATCTTCATCATCCAGCAAGCGATAATATGCGTTCTTTGTTTCCACATGGCTTTCCTTATCGTCAATAAAATAACGTTCAAAGGTCGTCATTTTATCTTTTCCAAATACTGGCGAATTTGGACTGGACCATATATACCACATGATGTCCTGTCCTTTTTCCTTCTCTCCCATGTCCTGTGTTGAATAAAATCCCTTCCGTGCATAATTTTCCAATACATCATATAAGGCTTTTCCGGAATATTCCCTGCCAAATACATTTACTTTGCTGAAATTTCCTTTTTCATCCAATGGTACACAGCCATGGTACAGCAAATTAGAATTATATACTTTGTACAGACTTCCCTTTGCAAATAGGAAACGGATATGCTCCTGTAATTTTTCACAATGTGTAAATGCCTGACGCAGGCGTTCCATTAATTGCGATTCTTCCGGAGTAAGCTCATAAGGTTTCTTCGGATTCACCGTTGGAAAATCAACATCATTAATCGGATATGTATGTCCATCTACAGTCACCGTTTTATCTTCATAATTGATTTTATCCAATAACAAACGATTTTCCATTTTAAAATCAGATCTTCTCATGATGACCTGACCCTCCAGCTTGAACTGAATCATTGCAATCGCCTTATGCATCTTCATGTCCAGACTCAAATCCTTGGTATTGTAATCCGTATTGTATTTGATTGCGAAAGAATCACAATTGGTATCTGCATAAGTATCCATCGCAAAAGTAGCTAATGGAATCAGATTAATCCCATATCCATCCTCCAGCAAATCCAGATTAGCATAACGGGCAGACATACGAAGCACAGTTGCTATGCATGCAAGTTGTCCACTGGCGGCTCCCATCCAGACAATGTCATGATTTCCCCATTGAATATCCAGTGAATGGTATTGACGTAAGGTATCCATGATAATATGTGGGCCAGGCCCCCTGTCATAGATATCTCCCACAATATGTAAATGGTCGATTACCAGTCGTTGTATCAGATTGCCTAAAGCAACGATAAATTCCTGTGCCCTTCCCAATCGAATTATGGTGTGTATGATTTCATTGTAATAAGCTTCTTTGTCCTGTATTTCCGCTTTTTCTGTAATTAATTCCTCAATAATGTATGCAAAATCTTTCGGCAATGCCTTACGCACCTTGGAGCGTGTATATTTAGAAGAAACACGTTTCGTAATTTGTACTAGACGATGCAGGGTAATTTTATACCAGTCTTCAATATTTTCTTCCTCCTGCATTACGATCTCTAATTTTTCCTGTGGATAATAAATCAGCGTTGCAAGGCTTTTCTTATCCTTGGTACTTAGCGTATTCCCAAATTCCTCGTCAATTTTACCTCTTACCGAACCGGAACCATTTTTCAGTATATGATTAAATTGTTCGTATTCCCCATGAATATCCGTCAAAAAATGTTCGGTACCCTTTGGCAAATTCAGGATTGCCTGTAAATTGATAATCTCTGTTGAGGCCAAGGCTATCGTTGGATATTGATTTGCCAGACTTTTCAAATACTTCAATTCTAGTTCTTCCATTTATACCCTCCCGCGATACAGTAAAATTACTTATAAACCCAATGTTTCATCTACCCCAATACCTACTGCGCATCTATAACATTGCTCATGTCATAGTACCCTGCTGTCTTACCTGCTAAAAACTTCGCTGCCTGAATCGCACCTTTGGCAAAAACGCCTCTGGAATATGCCGTATGGGAAAACGTAATTACTTCCTCATTACCAGCAAAGATAACATCATGGTCACCCACAATGGTTCCGCCTCTGACAGAAGAAATACCAATCTCCTTTTTTGGACGTTTCATACGATCCTGGCTTCTATCATACTTGTATGTATATTCCTCATTTAATTCTTCATTTATAGAATCCGCCAGTGCCAGTGCCGTTCCACTCGGGGCATCCAGCTTTTGGTTGTGGTGTTTTTCCACGATTTCAATGTCAAATCCCGCCGGTGCCAAAACAGCCGTGGCTTCCTTCAATAATTTCATCATCATATTTATACCCAAAGACATATTGGCGGATTTCAAAACAGCTACTTTCCCAGAAGTTTGTTCCACTTTCTCCAATTGTTCTTCACTCAATCCTGTTGTACACAGTACTACCGGCACTTGTTTTTCCACACAATAATCCAATAATGCGTCTACCGCCTTTGCGGAAGCAAAGTCAATAATTACGTCTGCTGCCACCGTGCAGTCCGTGATTGTCTTAAATACCGGATAGGTATTTTGAATATGGTCAGAAACATCAACTCCTGCCACAATTTCTATTTCCTCATCTGCTGCTGCCAGATTGGAAATCATTTGTCCCATTCTTCCATTGCAGCCATGCATAATTACTTTTGTCATAGTAAGCTCCTATCTGTGACCCTTGTCACGTATCCTATATTATATATTAAAGCAAAACCACGAAAAAGTAAACTTCTCCGTGGTTCATCTTTCTATTTCATGCAATATTTCTCTGTCCGTTTCGTAGCGAATCAATCTGTATGCTCTACAGAATACCATAGTCCTTCATTGCCTTTTCCAAATACGCTACATGTTCCGGCTCTAATTCCGTTAATGGTCTGCGCATTGGACCAGCTTCCATTCCCATAAGATTCAATGCTTTTTTCACTGGAATTGGATTTACTTCACAGAATAATGCATCAATCAATGGAATGGCAGCTAATTGTGCCTTGCGGCTGCCTGCCACATCTCCTGCAAAGAATTTTGCACAAATGTCATGTGTCTGTTGAGGCGCTACATTGGATAATACGGAAATAACTCCTTTTCCGCCCAGAGATAATAAAGGAACAATCTGGTCATCATTTCCAGAATATAAATCAATGGAATCCCCTGCAAGGGACATCAATTTTGCTACCTCTGAAATATTCCCGGTTGCATCCTTTACCCCAACGATATTGGATACATTATGGCATAAAGTAACTACCGTCTGTGGCTGAATCGTAACTCCTGTTCTACTTGGTACATTGTAAAGAATCATAGGAATTTTTACTGCATTTGCAATCATGGTAAAGTGTTCAATCAAACCTTTTTGCGTTGCTTTGTTGTAATAAGGAGTAACTACTAACAATCCATCTACTCCGTATTTTTCTGCTTCCGTAGAAAGGTAAATTGCTGTTTCCGTACAGTTGGAACCTGTTCCCGCAATAACCGGAATGCGGTGTTTTACCTGCTCCACACAAAATTTAACTGTTGCCAAATGTTCTTCATGGGTCTGTGTCGCTGCTTCTCCTGTTGTTCCACACACAATGATTGCATCTGTTCCATTTTTAATCTGATATTCAATTTGTTCTGCAAATTTCTCGAAATTCACATCTCCATTCTCCTTGAATGGTGTTACAATTGCAACTCCTGCTCCTTTAAAAATAGTCATCTTCTCTTCCTCCTATTTTTTAATGATGGACATTTCTACCAATCACTCTTCGCAACCAAGTTTTATAATAAAATAGCGAACAAGTTCGCCTTGGAAAAAGCTCCGCTTTTTCTGCCTAACACTACACTGGCAGGAGCAATTTCCTATTACATAAAAAAAGTCGACACAAATGGTCGACTTAAAAAATCTTGATCATTTGATAGCGCCCCATCTGTAAGATGACAGTCATATCCTTCTTCACGATATGCCCAAGAATCAATCCGCATGGAAATCTCATCTTTCGGCGTCTTCCCCTTTCCTCTTTCTTCATCTGTGCATGCCACATCAGAAAGTCTACTTTTGAAATAACGCAACCTCTATCTAATACTATTTTATAGTTTAGCACCCTGCTTCCCTACTGTCAACAGGTATCCTTTTATTTCTCTATTTTTGTAAAACC
>JAQUYA010000145.1 GCA_028692055.1 Lachnospiraceae bacterium
ACAAACTGATTTTCTGGATTTTCTGTTAACTCTGCATTTGCCCATACTTCTGTATTTACCGGGTCAAATCCTAATACATTCCAAACTTCTTCGTTAGCGCCCTCTGATAATTTGATGAATGCCATAACTTCTGCTGCTAAATCTGCATTTGGGCTGCTGGCTACAATTGCTGTACCTGTTCCGCCACCACCGATTGACTGGTATTCACCATCTGTTGTGTCAAACACTGGAGGTGCTGCGATTGCAACTTTACCTTTTAAATCTGTCATGTAATTTACATAACGGGATGTTTGCCAGAAAGGCATAATCTGTACTGCATAATCTCCTGAGTTGTAGCAAGGATAAGCTTCTTCATTATCCGGCTGTCCACCAGGTACTGTATTAAATGCGCCTGTATCCTGCATACCTTTAATGTAAGTTAATACTTCTGCCATTTTTGCATTGTTTACATCAAGATTGCCTTCTGCATCTAAGTAATCTCCGCCTTTTTGTGCTAGCATTAGGTTAATCATCCATTGAGCAGTTGTTTCTACACATGCAAATGATTTTCCAGTTGCTTCGTTGTATTTTACACCTGCTGCTTTGAAGTCATCCCATGTTTTAATGTCTTCATAATTTACGCCTGCAGCATCCAGTAATTCTGTGTTATAAAATGCAACGGTTGCACCAACGTGTGTAGGAAGTCCATATTCTTTTCCATCTTTGGAATAAATGTCAAGTCTTGACTGCACTACTGTGTCTCTGTAAGGATCAATCACATCCGTTAAATCTCTTAATCCGATTTCCCCAGTCATAAATGCTGGGAATTTTCCTAATTCAATATCTACGATGTCCGGTGCGCCTTCTCCTGATTCAAGAGCTAAGGACAGTTTGTTATGCATATCATCATATGCCATGTTGCTTAATACCAATTTTACTTTTTTATCTGGATTTTCTTCATTCCACTTCTCTGCCATATCGGTATAGAACTGTTGGTGAAGTTCGATAAATGTCCAAACATTTAATGTAGTAACATCATCACCTTCCACTTCCATTTCTGTGGTTCCTGCTGCTCCAGGTCCTGCAGCCTCTGTTGCTGCTTCTGTTGTGTCCCCTGTACTGCTTGTATCTGCACTACTTCCGCATCCTACCAGTAAAGATGCTACCATTGCTACGCTTAACAACGCTGACAATACTTTCTTCTTCATTCTTTTTCCTCCATTTCGATACTGAAATTTACTGCTTCCCTATGTTCCTCAAATATTTTATCTTGTATTTAATACAACACAAACATTTAACACTGTATAAAATAATTGAGCAAAAGTACTAATAAGACACCAATATCCCTATTACACCTGTTTGACCTGTATAAGTTTTCACTTTACTTTGTGCAATATTTATATTTTTATCTCATTTATTACCTTGTAAATGTATTATTGCACAACTCTATATAGTATGTCAATATTTATTTTACATTTTATAATATTAGTTTAGACAATTCTATACTATATAATTTTTCCTTTCTTTTTATCATCCCGCTCTTGTATTCAGCGCTCTTGATTTTATTGACTTTGCGATTTTTAGTGTATATAATACTTTATATAATTCTAAACTATAGCACATCACACCTTAAGAGGAGGGTTTCATGCTACATATAAAATCATTAGAAGATGGTCTGGATGTCTTTAAGGCATTGGGATCTGAAATACGAATCGAAATCATTAAATTGCTGTTAAATAATGGTGGCATGAATATGAACGAATTAGCATCGGAACTAAAAATAACAAATGGCGCGCTTACCAGCCACATAAAAAAGCTGGAAGACTGTGGTCTGGTCACGGTATCAAATGAAGCAGGCGGACACGGCAATCAAAAGAAGTGTTCGGTACATTTGGATAAAATACTTATTGATATTGATCAATTAGAAGATAATCGAAATCTTTATCAAACTGATATCAAGGTGGGACATTTCTCTGACTATGATGTATATCCGACCTGTGGACTCTCGACTTCAAAAGCGCTTATCGGCGAGGTGGATGATACCCGTTATTTTGCACACCCAGACCGTTACAATGCGGATATTCTCTGGTTTACACGTGGATATGTTGAATATATTATCCCCAATTTTATTCCGGCTTCACAAAAAATTGATCAGATTACGATTTCGGCGGAATTAAGCTCCGAAGCTCCTGGTGTTAATAATGTGTGGCCCTCCGATGTACACTTTTATCTGAATGATGTCTGCATCGGAACCTGGACCAGCCCTGGTGATTTTGGTGATGTAAAAGGAATCTTCACCCCTGACTGGTGGTTTCTCAATTGGAACCAGTACGGATTGCTGAAACTATTGGTAATTAATAAAAAAGGAACTTTTATTGATGGGTTGAAAATCTCTGATGTGAATATTAATCAGTTTGATTTGAATTACAAAAGCATTCTTAAGTTTAAAATAGGTGTCCCAGATGATGCCGAACATATTGGTGGCTTAACTATTTTTGGTAAAACCTTCGGTAACTATAATCAGGACATCAATGTACGCATTAATTATAGTCCGATCGTTTGATACAAGGATACTATCTACAGTTCCATCTAATTTATCAATCATCTTTTAAAGACAAAAATGCCCTTACCAATAAAGGTAAGGGCATTTTCTGTCTTTCATGGAAGCACGCAGCTCCACATAGCAGCCACAGGCATTACACATGCCATCCATTAAACGTTCACATTCCTTGCACACCGCGACCCTTTTTTCATAGGTCACGGTATCTGTTTTCTTATCGGCATCAAGATTTTGAATGTATTGGTGCAGATTCTTAAAATATTCTGTTTGATTCATATCTCTGGTCAGACATTTACGGCAATACCTTTGTGTTTTATCATTTTCTTCCATATTCTTTGCCTTTTGCTATTTGAGGCGCATCTGGATAATACTGTGTGCCGGTATGGTAAAGCAAACATGATTTTTGGCTATCTGATAGTTGGTAAATACTTCTTCCTTCACCAGATTAGGATTCTCAAAGGTATTATGATTATGAATATCACCCTGTAAAATAGTCGCCTGTATTTCAACAGGTTCTAATTCCGCAAAAATTGTATCAATTTCTATATCTTCTTTCAGCGAAAGATTGTTTAGGGTAATCGTAATATATCCTTCTTTATCTTTAGACACAGACTCCTGTAAATTCGGTACCTGATAAGCTTCTTCAGTTCCAATGGATTCTGTTTGAATGCTGCTTTGCAGCAGCATTGCATTTTGGTGATGCTGGTACATTTTAAACACATAATAGGTCGGTGTCAAAATCATTTTTTCACCCTCCGTCAAAATGACAGATTGCAAAACATTTACCATCTGTGCAATATTCGCCATCTTTACCCTGTCACTATGTTTGTTAAATATATTTAGGGATATACCCGCTACCAATGCATCCCGCATCGTATTTTGCTGATATAAAAATCCTGGATTTGTACCCGGTTCTACTGTGAACCAGCAGCCCCACTCATCAATAATCATACCGATTTTTTTATCTGGGTCATACTCGTCCATGATTGTTCCATGACGAGTAATCAGATTTTCGATATAGAGTGCTTTGCTCAAAGTTTTATACCATACTTCGTCATCAAAGTCCGTTGCGCTTCCTTTGATCTCCCAGCCCTCCGGATGCACATAATAATGCAATGATAGACCATTCATATTACCATGCAATTCCGGCAGACAATTATGGTGCGTAGTTTCCAATACCTCTTTGGTCCAGGTATAGTCATCAACATTTGCCCCACCACAAATTTTATAAATTGGTTTCTCGGGATGATAATTTCTTACATAGGTCTGAAATCTACGATATTCATTGGCATAATATGCCGGAGTCATATTGCCTCCACAGCCCCAGTTTTCATTTCCAACGCCAAAATAATCCACTTTCCATGGCTTTTCGTGACCATTTTCAGCACGCAGGTCCGCCATTGGAGATACTCCATCAAAGGTCAGATATTCCACCCATTCTGACATTTCCTGTACGCTTCCACTTCCCACATTGCCGTTGATATAGGTTTTACAGCCTAACTGTTCACAGAGCTCCATAAATTCATGTGTACCAAAGCTATTGTCTTCTACGACACCGCCCCAATGGGTATTTATCATTTTTTTACGTTTTTCTTTTGGTCCAATGCCGTCTTTCCAATGGTACTCATCGGCAAAACACCCACCCGGCCAGCGCAGTACCGGAATCTTCATATCCTTCAATGCACCTATTACGTCATTTCGCATGCCATTTGTATTTGGAATATCGGAATTTTCTCCTACATATAATCCCTCATAAATGCATCTTCCTAAATGCTCTGCAAAATGTCCATAAATTTCTTCGTTAATTTT
>JAQUYA010000146.1 GCA_028692055.1 Lachnospiraceae bacterium
GCTTATTATGTTCCACTCGTTCTGGAAGCACATTATATAGATCTCTTTCCAATTTATATTTGTTAGATGTAAAACTCTTTTTAATAAGCTGTAATTTTGTTACTTCTGTATCTACTTCCATTTTTTCCTTAATCAAAGGATTTCCTGATGCAATTGCTTTCATTTCCGCATAATTAAGTACCGCTTCATCTACATCCGTACAGCTTCTTGCTACATCACCGCCTGTCATAACCTGTGATATAAATTTCTGCTTATTTTCAATGATGCTCCAATTATACGCATCAAAAGTACCTTTCGTTACATACCTTAAAATATGTACTTCTTTATACATATTTCCTTGTCTTAAAATACGTCCTTCTCTTTGCTCTACGTCAGATGGTCTCCAGGGTACATCTATTTCATGTAATGCGCACAATCTAGTTTGAATATTTGTACCAGTACCCATTTTTTCTGTAGAACCAATAATGACACGTTTCACCCCATTTCTCAAATCTTGAAACATATCATCCCTGTCTTTATCGTTTTTTGCATCATGGATAAAACAGACTTCCTCCGCTGGAATACCTTTTTTCACCAATTCTTCCTTGATAAAATTATATACATTAAATCCCTTGTTTCCATTTGGTACACCTATATCAGAAAAAATTGCCTGTGTACCTTTATTTTCTTTAGATTCGAGCCATATAGAATATACCTGATCCACACATTTATATAATTTACTATCCGTATCAGGAATACCCTCTTCATTCAGCATACGAATATCAGTAGATACTAATTTTGCATCATGACAGATTTTAAGCATATTATCAATAGACGGATCTACTGTGCCATTTCTGATTGCTGCAGCACGTTCTACAAATGTATCTACATATGCTTTAATTTCTTCATTCGGTTCTGATTCAACTATTGTATGTTTATTATCTACTAAAGAAGGAATATCTAAATAAGGTAAATTCTCTTGCATTTGTACATCTGCACACATACGGAACATTGTTACTAACTCCGGCAGATTTGTAAATCTGCCAAATCTTGTTTTTTCACGATACCCTTTTCCTTCTGGTGAAAGTTCCATAGCTGTTACTGTTTCGCCAAAGTTTGCAGCCCACGCATCAAAATGATAGATACCTTTACTTTTTAACAAATCTGCCTGCAAGTATTTCTGCATTAAATACATTTCACACATTGTATTTGAAATAGGTGTTCCTGTTGCAAAAACCACATTTCTACCTGGATTAAGTTCGTTAATGTATTGAACTTTCTGTAAAAGATCATAGGATTTGTTACTTCCATTAGGATTGATACCCGCCACCCTACTGATTTTGGTTGTGAAACTCAAATTTTTGTAATTATGTGCTTCATCAATCATAAGGCAATCTACACCAAGTTCCTCAAAAGTAATTACATTATCCTTATAATCTTCATTTGATAATATTTCTAACCTGGTACGTAATTGTTTCTCCTGTGCTTCCATCTGTTTAACAGACCACGTTTCATTCTTCTCATATTTAAGAGCCGAAATAAAACCTTGTACCTCGTCTATTTCTCTCTCAATATTTTCTTGCTGACGTTCCCTTGAAATTGGAATTTTTTCAAATTGAGAGTGTCCTATGATGATAGCATCATATTCCCCTGTGGAAATTTTACTAATAAATCTCTTACGGCTATTTTTTTCAAAATCTTTTTTCGTTGTAAGCAATATATTTGCTGAAGGATACAATGTCAAAAACTCTGATGCCATCTGTCCTGTTAAATGGTTCGGAACAACAATCATGGGTTTATTGGCCAATCCTAATCGTTTTAATTCCATAGCACTTGCTGCCATTTCATATGATTTACCTGCGCCTACACAATGGGCCAATAAAGTATTTCCTCCTCTGATTATTCTTGCAATGGCATTTTTTTGATGTGGACGCAATTCAATATCAGGATTCATACCTGGTAACGTCAAAAAACTTCCATCATACTCCCGCAATTTTATATTGTTAAATTTGTCATTATAAATTCTTACATACTTTTCCCTTCTCTCTAAGTCAGCAAATAACCATTCTGAAAATTCTTCCTTAATGATTTCTGCCTTTGCACGTGCTAACATAGTTGCTTGTTGGTTTGGCACGTATCTATACCCACCGTTTTGATCATCTATTCTATCTCTAACTGTAAGCTGTCTTAAATTTAAAAGATTTTCAAAAATTTCTAATGCTGTCATTCTATCTGTACCATAGGAACTATTATTTTCTACAGAATTGCATATCGTTTTAGATTGGATAAAATAGGTATTTACAAGTGCATTGTACTCTAAAAATATATTCCGCTTCTGCCACTCCTTTATACCAAATTTTTCATAGATGAACTTTTCATAATCTTGAGGACTAATCCAATTGGAACCTATCTTTACTTCAATATCTGTTGCATTTAAATCTGGTGGAATTACTGTTGTGAGTGCTTTAATATTTTCCTGGTATCTATTATCATCCAATGCCGCAATGTTTGCAGATGCAATTTTAGTTCTCACATCTCCGGATAAATACTCTTCCTTTGTTTCATATCCAATATATTTATCATTAATATCTGCTTTATCTGGATTAAGATAGATTTCTCCTCTAAGTTCTTCTAAAAGCTGTTCAAAGGTTACGGAATACAAAGACAATATATTTTCCACATTCACATATCCATAATCTGCTATTGTAATATTTAACGCTTCAATTGCAGTGTCCACAGATGATTTTTCTATACGTGGATGTATCGTTTGTTCGGAAAATATCTTTGCTTTTTCATAATTTTCGTCCACCATATTTTCCAATGCACATAAAAGCGGATATTCTACATCATCGCAAAATGCCCTTTTTACATCTTTTTCGTTGATATAACCATACTTTGCCACAAAAACATCATATAACTTGTTAAGCCTTGCCTGTTCATTTTTCAACTCATATTCACTACTATTATTAAGCTGTGAATTAATAACCCTATGTAATGAATCTCGAATTGCACATAAAGAAATAACTAAACCCTTTTGCTTTTCTGAAAAATGTTGTTGCAGTATCATTCGAGAGTTTTCACGCATATACAAGTTACTATCAATGACAACATAAGTGTAATTTTTCACATTAGGATCTGCTGGAATACTGACTTCCACATTTTCTGATGAAAGTACATCATTTTCATGGATAATTGGTTCGTAAATATTATTTGGCAGCTTAGAAATGGCAGTACCTAAATCTCTTTCTAAATCACTATCTAAATTTGGAACAAGATATGTAATTGCCCTATCTGGTCCAAATCTGCTGGTATCGGCTTTCATATGTCCTAACATCATATCTGGATGAGATACATAATAACTGTTAAGTGGTATGTTTTCACTTTCCATTTCAACAGATTCAAACTCCTGTTCCACCAGTGTTGGGACTATCTTCTTTTTAAGAAAAATAATATCACTTGTTGCTTCTGTATTTGCGGAAGCAGCAAATGTTGTATTCGGTAATCTAATTGCTCCGACAAAATCTGCTTTTTCAGAAATGTACTTACGTACACTTCCATTTTTCTTATCAAGTGTTCCTTTTGATGTAATAAAACAAATCAAACCACCAGGCGCACATAAATCCAATGCCTTTGCAAAAAAGTAATCATGAATCAAAAAATTTTCCTTATTAAACTTCTTATCGTTGACTTTATATTCCCCAAAAGGTACATTTCCAATTACACAATCAAAAAAATTATGTGGTAAATATGCATTTTCAATACCCGAAATTTGAATATTACAATTAGGATAAAGAAGTTTGGCGATTCTTCCAGATATGGAATCAATCTCTACACCATATAGACTGCTTTTATCTTTCATTTCCTGTGGAATTGCACCATAGAAATTTCCTATGCCCATCGATGGTTCTAAAATATTGCCTCCGTTAAACCCGAACTGCTTCAATGCCTTATAAATAGACTCAAGCACTACCTTCGGTGTATAAAAGGCATCAGTTACCGTTGATCTGGCTGCTTTATACTCTTCATCCGTCAATGCATTTTTCAAAGTATTATAATTTGCTTTATTACTGTCAAACCAGTCTGGTAGTCCTCCCCAGCCTAAATAATGGCTCATTTTCAGTTGTTCTTCCGCTGTTGCAGGACGTCCTTCACTTTCAACTGTCACGCGGCAAATTATAGTTCCTACCTACTGCAGTTTTGCCGCAAACTAAATTCGTATATTTATTTTTATATCTACTACAGCGTGCCGTGTATGACTGCATGCTTTTTTCGTTGCTGATATT
>JAQUYA010000002.1 GCA_028692055.1 Lachnospiraceae bacterium
AGCTGGTGTTTCTAAGACTTTATAATGCAGAATTGTATGGCTTTAGACAGCGGACGCGACCGTTCAGCAAGGACGTCCTGTCCTGCTTCACTGAAACCGACCTCCATGTCGGTTTCTCGCTGGTTGTTGCATTCCGCATTATAAAGTCTAAGAAACATACGCTCCACTCAGATACCCCGTCCAAAGCAGACATCCCAAGCCCCCCCCCAAACCCATACTACGTTATAAAAAAACAAAAATAGCAAGTGGAAAGAGATAAATCAACATTTATCTTTCTATCTTGCTACTAATTGAGTGATTTATACTTTTATACTCAAAATCGAGTGAGAATACCTCATAAAAAGAAACGTTCTCTATAGAGTTATGTGAACTATGTTTAACTGTTCATCACAACGACTGCGATGATAATCCCAAGGATTGCGCCCATGAGTACCTGGAGGGGGGTATGACCTACGAACTCTTTCAATTTATCCTGTGGGTTCATATCGCTGCCCATCTTACGGAAAGTTTCCATCATTTCGTTTAAAATTCTTGCCTGAATACCTGTTTCGCGGCGTACGCCGATAGCATCATACATGACCACAATTGCAAATATGAGTGCCATTGCAAATTCAAAGCTTCTACCACCATAGAACATACCTGTTGCTGTCGCAAGGGCACATACGGTTGCAGAATGAGAGCTCGGCATTCCGCCGCTTCCTACGAGACGCTCAGCCACAAATTGTCTGGTAAACCACATATGAATCCCTGTTTTCAGTATCTGTGCTACCAACCAGCCAATAATCGCTGACCATAATATTTTGTTCGCCATAAATTCATTTATAAAAAACATATCTCTGCCTATACTTTCCTAGTTTTTATCGAAATCCTGTCATACTGCAGTTGTCCATGACAGCTCTTTTCAATCGTTGCCCCAATCGGCTCACGTTATTAGTATAAAAGAAATTGATCGTAAACACAAGAAAACGATTGTGCTTTTTACGTTTTCTTATATTTCTGTTTACTACTATTTGGTTTATCCGGCACTGTCATTTTGATGTATCCCATTTTTAGGGCCGGCAGCAAATAATTATCTCTGAAAGTAGCCCTGTGCTTTAACCCTAATAATTCCATAAGCTCTTTACTCGAGTATTCCTTATCATTGATAACCTTCAATAACTTTTCAACTTGTTCGGTGACTTGTTCGGTGACTTGTTCGGTGACTTGTTCAGCAGCTTGTTCAGTTACCGCAATTTCACACAATGCTTCATAAATAATCTTTAATAAAAATTCTATAAATTTTCTAGAATCGGCATCATAAGGGGTTAAAAGTTTTTTCATTACCACTTCTTCCGATACTCGAGTGGTGTCATTCCTTCTGCTTTTTTAAATACCTTTATAAAATATGCGGCATCCTGAAACCCACACGCCATGCAGATTTGCTCAATAGGATCTGTGCTGAAGCGCAGCTGGGACTTTGCCATAGCGATTCGTTTGCTGTTCAGTGCCGTTCCTATGGTAATTCCGTATCGATTCTTATATTCACGGGACAGGTGGTATTTACTGATAAAAAACTGCTCGGATAATTGGTCGAGACTGAGCTTTTCGATTGCATGCGCTTCAATATATTCACGCACCTGCTGTAGTTTATTGCTGATTGAAGTCATTTCTGTATCTTCCTGTTTGTTTGCCTGAAAACAATAGGTAATCAAATCCGTCAGATATTGATTGGTTTCCAATTCCATCAGCGCCTTTTCTTCTTTTTGTGTCCGATAGATGTCGGCAATACAATTGGTAAAGAAAGACAAATCATAGGGTTTAAAGATAAAATGACACCCCTGTGTTAAAAAATACTGGTAATAATAATCCGCCTGATTTCCATTGAAATGTACCCACGTCAGATTCCATGGTTCCGTCACACTGCTTTCGTGCGCATATTGCTTGCGACAGTCTATCCACACGCAATCGCCCGTTTCCAGATTATGCACTTCTTTTTCATACACTAAAGTGCCACGACCGGAGGTCACGATAAAGAAAAGGTAGGAATTCAGATTCTGTCTGGTACTAATATGTGGTTCGATGCTTTCCAAGCTGCCTACTTCCTGCACATACAACAGATGCTTCTTTGCATGCTCGGAAGGTGTTGCAAGAATACGGTTGGATTTCGATTTTGCCATATATTTTCCCCTTTCACTTTCTCATTTACGGTTCCAATACTTATCGGTATCACTTCTTGTGTATAAATTCAATTCCTTTTTCAATAAAGAAACGCTCTGCGCGGGTCATTGCAAAAAGTACCGCCGGTACTGCCACTGCTGTCAGTGCAATTAATATGGAGTGCAGCACAAAAGCAGGAATCGATACATTTGTAAATAATCTTGAAATTTGTCCTGCAAGCACCGCGGTAAATACGGTTGCCATAAAATAAAAGAACAGATTGCGGTATACATAAGCGCTGTTTTTTTTGAAGATAACTCTCCATATGATATAAATTCTGGAAAAAATATAAATCATAGAAGTAATGAAGGTACCAATCAATACACCATCGATTCCGAGAGGTTTTACCAACGCAACAGATATGATAATATTCAATATTGCTGATATGGCTACGATTAATTTATCAAAACGGTAAAGCTGGTAGAGGCTGAATAACTGCGAAGGCATTTGTGAAACGATAATCAGCATCAGATTCGTGCCTAATAGAAAGGCGGTGGAATCGGGTAATAAAAAGTCTTTACCGAAGACCAGCTGAATAAATGGCTGAATCAGAAATACCATGCAAATCATGCTGAAATTACCAATAAAAAAATTTAAAAACAGATAATTATCACACATTTCTCTTTCTTTATCTCTGTCCTTTACGGAAAAAATGTAATTTCCAAGCACTGCCTGCACCGAATAGAGCATTTGAGTGATCAAAATCTGTACGGTATTGACTACCATCGTGTAATTGGAAAGAAAACCGGTTAAAATAGAACCCTTAAATATAGAAATAATAATATTATCAGTTCCATAAAAAACATAAGCACCCAGCTTTGCACAAAAAGCATCTTTTACAAAGGTAGTTACCGATACCTTATAAGCTGCTACCGTTTCCTTGTCCGGTTTCTTCTTCAGAAAGGTGTATTCCCGATTACACAAAACTGCAATTACAACATTTCCCAGAATATTTTTTAGAATTTCCAATAACAGGAACCACTCGTAACGGGGTGCTTTTAACATCACAAGTATCTGCAATCCTGTCAGGGTAAGGTTTAGAACCGTGTCGATCCGTGCCGTCACATAATTCTTCTGATTTGCTATCATCAGGGTTCTGTTATACGCAAGGTAATAGGTGGATACAGTACCTGCCAGATTCATATAGAAAAGAATGCGCAGATAGCTCATACTGTGTGTTGCATCTTTGATAAAATAAGGTAATAAAAAAGATGCCACAATTCCAATTACCAATACGATAAAGCCCAACACCTGATAGATTTTCTTATACATATAAATCAGCGCATTTACTTTTCCCTCATCCTGCTCTGCAAGCGGTTTGTATAAAAAACTGGTAATTGCAAAACCAATTCCAAGCTCTGCCAGATTTAGTGCAGACAAAATATTGGTAAATACCGCATTATACCCCAAAAATGCAATTCCAAGGGTTACCACAAATATTTTTTTGCTGGCAAATGCCAGGAAAACATTCGAAAACTGGTAAATAAATACCGCACGCGAATTTTTATACGCCGTTTCAACTCTGGACATTTAATCTCCTTTTTGTTCCATCTTCCATAATTTCTGCTGCAAGCTTTTGATAGTATGGCTGCAATATGGTCTGAGGCATTGTCGTAATACTCGCTATAGAAACATTTTTCTTCATAAATTCCAATGTTTCCTTTAAGCATTCTACACGATTGCAATACCGGATATAAGGCAGACTCTCCAGCCATTGAAAGCTGCCACTCAGTTTATGATTATAATTGGTCAGGACAATGCACGGTGTTTTCGTAATTGCAGCAAAAATCATACCATGCAACCGATCCGTAATTACCATTTCTACTCTTGTAAATTCTTCCCACTTCCTGTGAAGTTCCATTTCTCTATGTGCTTCTGTGACTGCATACGAAATAGAAGTTTCTGTCATACGGACTTCCTGAAAGTATTCTGCACAAACCTCTTTCATTTTCAGCAGTTGTTCAATATTTAAAACACCCTCTGCATCACTTCGTAACAATAGCAATGCACCCCTCCGCTGGTCCGGACGCATGAGAGTCGCTGCAATCTTTTCATAGGAGAGCGATAACACAATATCCGGGCACAATACAACTTTATTTTTCTTAAACTTGCTCTTCATAATCGAAAAGGATACCTCTTCCCGGGCTACAAGTAATAAATTTCGATGCTGCCCATAAATCTGTATCATTTTTGATATCAAATGCTGACTTTCCTTGGTTTTCTTAAAATATATAGTCTGTGGCATTATCACAATTCGATTGTGTGGAAATTCCGATATGATTTTACTTCGGATCCTTTCCTGAACGGCATATTCACTGCCCATATTTCCGCCTCCCTGGAGAAGCAGAATATCTGATTTTTGAATTTCTTTACTAAAATCTTTAAAATTATTTACAATTTCATCTTCTGTGACCTGTATCACCTGCTTATCAGGCATATATCTATATACAAACTGTTCCTCGGCGTAGGCAATTGCATGATCACCCAGATTATGATACTCCGGTGTTCCTATGATGTAGACTCTTTCTGTTTTTCCTGTTTTTCCTGTTTTATATGTTTCATCTATTTTTTTATTTTGTGATATTTTCTGATATTCCTTTTGCTGCAGCTTTTCCATCATCTGATCCAGCTTTGCATTTCTTTTTGCATACTTTTCCGGATTGTTTTTTTCCAGTTTACGCACTTTCCGGTAAATCATTTTTCCCAAAAAGCGATGTTGTAATATCAGTTGTTCTTTCCGCCCAAGCAATGGCAGTCCTGTCTGAATTATTTCACGATTCCATACTTTTTTTATAATCCGGTTGATACGTGTCGCGTACTGCCTATGCTCCTCTTTATCGGCTGTTCTTATCACTGCAATCTGTAATGCCTCTTTTAGAAAAGCCGCTAGCATTTGATTTGCATATTCCGGATAGGCATCCTTCATTTCCTCATACCGCTTTTCGTAGTTTTCCACTCGTTCGAGACGATTTTGAAAATCAGGTGTACTTCCTGTTTTCATTTGATTAATACGAAGCTGCTGCATACTCTCTTTGGTATGTTTATAATATTTATAGTCGCTGACCTCCAGTGCCGCATAAGCATAATCCGCAATGCGGTAAAGTGTGCAAATATCTTCATAACTATCCTGTCCATCCAGTTTGATCTTTCTCAGCAGTGTACAACGAATAAGCCGATTCCAGATATGATTGCCCAGAAGGCTTCCCTCTACTGTTTCCTTCATAATTTCACGTTCTTTTAACAACGTATCATATTCAAAAAAAGGAACACGCAAAAATTTATGTTCCGACACCAGTAATGTTCCACATTGGATAATATCGATTGCCATACCCGTTTCTCTTTGCTTCAAATCTGCTTTCCGTAATAATGCTTCTATATAATCTGTATCAATCCAGTCATCACCATTCAGAAAAAGAAGATATTCCCCCCTTGCCTGCCTTGCCGCTTCTTTTTTCAATGCATCCTGCGTACCATTGGCAAGATAAATCAATCTTACACGTTTATCCTGTTTTACCAGATGATTCATATATAAAGTATTCTTTCCCGATAATTTGGACGCGACAATGAAAAGCTCTATCTCATCATAAGTCTGAAACAGTGCCGTATCCAATGCCTTTTTGAATTCCTGTTCTTCTGATTGCACGATAATCGCTATCGTCACGAGTTTTCCATTCATAAATACTCCCATTAATTTAACTTCCCAAAAAGTAAAAGATTAGTGATTTTAAATTTCTTAAAAATATAAATAAGGCCTGTAGTCAGTGCACTCATGAGAACAAAGGTTATCGCCACACAGGCAATTCCCGGCAAACTGTATAGTTTTAATCCTCTGTTCTGCATTCCCAGTATGGTTGCAAAATGATAATGCAGTACATATATTTCCAAGGTGTACTTCCCGACAAAGGATAGAAATTCCTTTATTTTTCCATTTGGAATCAGCATCACCAGTTGAGCACAAAGCAGGCATCCGGCTATGGATGCGAGAACTTGCAGCAGCAGCTCTATTTTATTATTTGCAACTATCATATCAAATCGAACAACTAAAAAAAGAAATAGTAGAAATACGAATAGGGTTATCAGATAATTTGTATGCTTTTTTATATGCTCTGCTTCTTTCTCTCTGTACAGCCGATACCCTTTGCATATCACATAACCGCCAAAATAGAACGGCATATAGTATATGGTAAATCCGGCTCCCAGAAATCCATTCCCAGCTCGGTTCTGTAATAGCAGCAATGCTGCGGAGATCCCCCATACCGCAAGAAATCCCACTTTTCCAAATCTGGTTTTGTCGCGTATCAGCATGCTCGTGTACATAATTACAGTAAGAATAAATAAGGTCATCAGAAACCATAGCCCCCTGTCAATCTGAAAAAGTGTCGCTATGATTTCCTGTGGCAATTCTTTGATATGCAATATTACAATCCATGTAAAAAAAGGAACCAGATATCCAATTGTTCGTTTTCCCAGTTTTTGTCTGAATAAGACATAAGAGTCCATATTGTGCATCATTCCAGACGTATATCCAGAGACCACCATAAATAATGGCATCTGAATTGCTTTGATGGCATCATAGACAATTCCATCCTGCATATTATTCCATACAATACAATGTCCAATCATAACCAGAATAATCGTAACTCCCTTTAATGCATCCAGATTTTGAATACGCTTACTTTTCGGCATCGTTATTCCCCCTGCCTGCTTTTCTTCGTATGTGATAATACTGTACCGTCATCTCCCCAATCGTTAAAACTGCCATTGTAGCCACCACCATCATTGTCTTTGCGAAGTCTGCCGCTATCGTATCCTGTTGTAATAAATCAGGTGCTATTTTGTTAATTCCTGTTTTAATAAACATGAATACAAACATATGTAAAGACATAATTATCAAAGAATGCTGTCCAATCAGGGCTGCACCTTTGGGTATATGCTCGCTTATAAGCTGACACAAAAAAATGATTCCTGTTGCACTAAATACGGAAACCGCAATTCCTACGGAAACCATCTTTCCAAAGTTATTAACCGATAAATTCACTGTGCCATTTTTGCTGCTCAGAATTATGGTTAGCAAAAATAGGATAAGTGCAACTACCTTTTTTTTGTTTTTTATCCTTTTATCTATTACTTCCTCACTTTCATTACTTCCCTTTTTTACCGCTTTGCCTCTCATTTCCTCCATCTCTTTACGTAGCACATATCCAACCCCTATAAAAATCTCAAAGATAAAAGCACTATCCAGACTCCAGGGTAATAGGATAGGCGATATGTAAACGATACAGATTCCGATTGCCATAATCAGCACATTATCCACAGCTATTTTCTTCCAATCCGTTCCGCATATACGATAAAAAATCTCAAATAGTACACTAGATACAAAAAGTGCAGTCAAAAACCACGTTGGTGAATTTAAGATGGTCATAATATTCACATCAAATACCGAATTCGGTAAATAAACAGAATTTCGTGAATACAGGATACCAAACACACGCCGTAAGGCTTCCGTTAATGTTCCTTCTGTAATTCCTGCCCCAGACAGAATATAATCTTTGACAAAGAAAAATAAATACAAAAAAGCATTATATCCAAAGTATGGAAGTAATAATCGTTTTGCTTTTCTTTTTAAAAAGCAGCCAAACGGTTCCTGTTTTGGCTGATACGTATATCCCGCCAGTACAAAAAAAATGGATACATAAAACGTTCCACCCAAATGACTGACAAAGGGAATTTTAAGGTCTGCATGCATCATTAATACAAACAGGATACCAAGAAATTTTGCAAAATCTATCCAGGCAATTCGTTCTTCTGTTTTCCGCATGATAATCCCCTTTCTCTATATATTTCCTGTTTCTTTCCATTCGAATTAATGCGCTATCCATTTATTCGTAAGATGAGACGCTATTTTCTGAGCCGGTCTGTCCACCAATTTCGTCAGCACATAAGCTACACACCCAGCACCCCAAAGTGTCAAAAGATAATTCAGCAATACTAACATATGATAGTTCATTTTTCCATACATGGAGCAGAAGAAGGATGCAGATACGGTACACAAAAGTGGAAAGTGTACCAAATAAAAGCAATAGGAAATACGATTGAACTTTTCAAAAATTCTGGCACTTAACAATTTCTGTATTCCACCTAAATGTGCAATTGCAAAAAGCATCGTTGGTATTGCAACATTGTAATAGAATAACACCTTGGGTGGAAATAATGCATAGACAGAACCGACTAGATTATCTCCATAAGATGGATAGGTTGCAAAGAAAAATCCAACGATAAACAGAATACGCATCAACCACTTTTGCCTGGTAAAATTCTCAATTAGTGTTCTCTTTGTATACATCAAATCTGCCACTACCATGCTTAAAATCATACATAGAAAATCGGTTCTGATTAAAATAACACTTGCTATTATATATACCGGATATCTCGCTTTTTCTTTTCCTGCGACAGCCAGAATCGCCGCAACCAACAGACAGCCGAAGAATTCATATTGGATAAACCAAATCGGTCCATTATAGCGATTAACTCCTGTAACAAAGCAGTCCCATACGGCTTCCTTTACAGCCTCCAGTAAATTTGGAGCAAACTGATTGTAGCTTCCAAAAAATTCTACCGAATTTGCCAAAGCCGCCGCTTTGTCATTGTGAAAGCAGCCGGCTGTCATCGCTATATACACACCAATATTTACTACCAGAATTGGTATGACCAGTCTGAAATACTTCTTAAAGCCGGCACGTGCAAGTATGGTATTCGTTCCACGATAGTCCACGCTTTTCTGTATGAAGTACTGGCGGGCAAGCAAAAATGCACTGACCGATAAAAAAATCCGGGCGCCAAGTTTACCGGCATAAACAATATTAAGTGGAGTGGCACCGATGTACCACTCTACTCCTGCTGCCGTGTGAAAATGTTCCGGATTTAGGGTATATATACCGCAATAATATGCGTTTAAAAAGTGTATATTAAAAACCATCATGGTTGCTAAGGCTTTGATACCTTCTACAAACCCCAGTTTCTCCTGTTGTTCCATATTACTAACCATACCTTTCCACTGTCCAGATGGAAAATGTTTATTTTATTTCAGGTCTACAAAGTCTTAATATACTCTACCAGAGCGTCTTCCCATTGTGCAAATGAGAAATCTGTCGTTAATTTAAACATATAATTCTCGAGTACTGAATAAGCCGGACGTTTTGCAGGCGTCGGGTATTCCTCTGTAGTGAGTCTCTTTACTCTTGTTTCTTTTCCTGCAAGACGGAAAATATCTTCTGCAAAATCAGCCCAGCTGCAAGAGCCCTCACAAGTTGCATGAAAAGTGCCATAATTCTCTGTTGGCACCAGATATGCAATTGCCTTTGCAAGCTCTACTGCACTGGTAGGCGATCCAAACTGATCCATTACAACACCTACTTCATCATGTGTTTCTGCTAAGTTTAACATTGTTTTCACAAAATTATTGCCTTCTCCATATAACCACGCGGTACGAAGAATAAAATAATCTTTTGCGAAATCTTTTACGAAATTTTCACCTGCCAGCTTCGTAGCACCATACATGGAATTCGGTCCTACCTGGTCAAACTCTGTATAAGGTCTGTTTCCATCCCCAGGGAATACATAATCCGTAGAAACCTGAATCATCTTAGCTCCTGTTTCTGCAGCTGCAATACTCAGGTTGCGAGGTCCAATCGCATTGATACGATAAGCACTGTCTCCCTGCGACTCACATGCATTTACATTGGTGTGTGCTGCACAGTTAATAATGGCATAAGGTTTTATCTGTCTTGCAAGTTCCATAACTTTATCAATATTGGTAATGTCCAGCTCTGCAACATCTGTATTTACCAATGTTATATCTGTTGCATTTGCATATTGTTTGTTGATGGCTCTTCCTAATTGTCCATTACAGCCGGTTACTATTATTTTTTTCATTTTCATTTTCACTTTCCTCCTAAAGGGTATTCCCATCTGCTTCTTTCTTATTTTTTAATTCCTTTAATTGTAATTCCTCTATATTTTTTTCATTTAATGCAACTGCCTGCGATAACTGTCTTACCCTATCCGATAGTCTGGAAACAGTCACCGTTAAGATGAACAGCAAAGCCAGGGCAAATATAAATCCTAATATAAATAAGGTATTTACCGGAGTAGCAATTCCAAATAAAAAGGAAATAAGGCTGAGAATTGGTGGAAAAATATCCACAAGCAGCATTAAAATAATTACAACCATCCAGGCAAGTGCATATTTCAACTCCAGTTTTCGCTTGCGAATCATATTTACAATCCATAAAAGTCCCAGTATCAGAATAATTCCTGCTACTATCTGTAATTTCACCGTCATTTACCAACCAAACCTTTCTGTTCAGAATCATTCTCTAATTTGTTCCATTAAAATTGCGAGGGTAACCTTTATCATATAATACACGCTCTTAAGCGGTGATATGGAAGACGTTCCTTCTGCCCGCTCCCGCATCACGACCGGATACTCTTTTATCGTATAATTTTTTTTCAAAAGGGCTGCAATACATTCCGGTTCCGGATAATCTTTGGGATAATCCGATGCAAAAAGCTGAATCACTTTGCGATTTACCATACGCATTCCCGATGTCGGATCCGTAATTGTTTTTTTCGTCAAACATGCAATCAGTGCTGTGAAATAACGAATTCCCAACCGCCGTATACCTGACGACTGAAATCCTTCCTTTTCAATAAAACGCGAACCAATTACCATATCTGCGCCTGTGTCCTGTAGATATGCCTGCATCGCAGATAAATACTTTGCATCATGCTGACCATCTCCATCAAACTGTACCGTAATGTCATAGCCCATTTTCTGTGCATACAGGTATCCTGTCTGTACCGCTCCGCCAATTCCAAGATTTACATGCAGATTCAATACCGGCATACCCTTTTCCCTGCATAGGGACAGGGTATTGTCTGTGGAACAGTCATTTATAATGATATAATCAAATTCCGGTGCATTCTCCTGAAGGTCTGCTACAGTTTTCTCTATACTCTTTTCCTCATTAAATGCTGGTATGATAACCAAACTTTTCATATAAACCTCATTTTCTAGATTGGTAACTATTCAGAACCACATACGCAAAATTGTAATAATACGCGGAGTGTTCTGCAGCAGTCTGTAAAGAATGCAAAATGTATGCCATTTTCTTTCAACGCTCTATGTCCTTCCTTTAGGGAAATCATATATGCTCCAAAGCTGTTATTGCTCGTTCCACCATAGGCCATATGAATCAGTACTTCCGGTATATAGGATAGTTTTACCTCACCTCTATGTAATATGCGAACCATAAATTCATAATCTGCGGATACCCGATAATCCTCTTTATAAAGTCCATACCTTTCATACACAGACTTCCGAAGATATAAGGTCGGATGTCCCGGCAGCCAGCCGTAACGTATCTTTCCCTGACCCTGATGCCATTTCCTTACAATCCGGTCACCCTCCATATAATTCAAATCCGCGTGAACACCATCGGTTTGTTCTTTTTCCATCACAGCCACCATACGGCTAATTACATCCGGCGATGTAAATTCATCAAAGCAGCATCCGATAATATCGCCTGTCGCCATACGGATTCCCTTATTCAATGCATTATAAATACCACTATCCGGTTCAGATAACACCCGTAATTTATCTCCAAAATATTCGTTTGCTTTCTCAATTACTGCCGGCGATGCATCGGTGGAAGCACCGTCTACAATAATATATTCTATATTTTCATAATTCTGGTTTTTAACCTGTTTTATAATTTTTTTTAAATTATCTGCATTATTATAATTCGTAGTTATAATGGATACCTTTAAACTCATAGATTTAATTCCCTATTCTTTATTTCCATTTGATTCATGGTCACTTATTTCCATTGGCAGTTGTCTCTAATATGGAGCGGTATAAATCTATATATTGCTGAAAACATATTTTTGCCTCATATTGTCCGGCACGTTTTACACAGCTTTCGACCGGTTTTATC
Organism: Lachnospiraceae bacterium; assembly: GCA_028692055.1. Classification (GTDB taxonomy): domain Bacteria; phylum Bacillota; class Clostridia; order Lachnospirales; family Lachnospiraceae; genus SZUA-378. The sequence continues at coordinate 12,192 of JAQUYA010000002.1, forward strand.
TGCTCCGTCATTTGCTGTATTGCCTGGGATAGTGCTACTGCATCTCCTTGTGGTACTACCCGCCCAATACACCCATCGCCTTCTATTGCCTCCGGACTTCCACCCGTCGCAAAAGTAATTACCGGAGTTCCACAGGCAAGGGCTTCCAGATTCGTGGTCGGAAAATTATCTTCCAGTGTGGTATTCACATAGACATCTGCCTTTGCATAAAGCTTTGCCAGCTCCTCTTGACTTTCTGTCCGAGTTACAGCGGTAACTTTTTGCTTCATATCCGCATTCGTATAGAAACTACGTATCTGCTGTGCACTGAGTCCTACCAGGGTTATATGATAATTCTCTGGCAATCTCTCTGCCAGTACCTTAAAATAGTCTAAACCTTTTCTGGATTCCCAGATATTAGCAACTCCTAATATTTCAATTGTATGTGTATGTGCCCGTGTTGTTTTGTACTCTTTTTGCAAAAGCGCTTCTTCTGTCCGTGGTCTGAATAACTCTGTATTAATTCCATTTGGGATAATGACAACTGGATATTCCTGTAGGAAGGATTCCTTTACCTTACTGCAAAGCCATTTGCTTGGAGTAACCACCGTCAGATTTTCTACACCGGTAAAGGCTGCTTTTTTCCGCTTGTAGTTCTGAATGGAATTGTCTTTAAAAAGAGCATAGGGATAAGCACTTCTCTGCTGCTCACACTGATGGCAGCCTGTCTTCCATTTCTCACATTTCGCATAATCAAAATATGCACAATGGCCTGTCATCGGCCAGCAGTCATGCAATGTCCAAACCACCGGAATTTTTTTACTCTTTATATAAGAAAACAACATTTCTATCTGAAGATAAAATCCATGAATATTGTGAAGATGCAGTAAATCCGGCTGTATTTCATCTAATTTTGCTAAAAATGCTCTGGTCTTATGCGCCGAACCAAATCCGCTTTCACCTAAAAAGAAATTACGTGCTACGTGGCAATACATATCTGGCTTAGACCCAATCTTTATTGCCTGCATTCCCTCAGGAGCCTGTCCACGACCATATCCTACACTTGCCTGTATTCCGTTTGCAATGCTCATTTCATACAGATGTGCCGCTATGCGTCCCACACTGCCCGTTCCAACTACGGTATTTATCTGTACTATTTTCATACTTATTCCCATCTGTGACCTTTGGTCCCAAAGAATCAATATTATTTCATTCTTATTCCCAAAAGTTGTGCTATACTATTACTATCTAAATGATATCATACAAGAAAGAGAGTAGGACATATTATGTTAATAATACAACCTATCGGTGGTTTATGCAATAGAATGCGCGCGATTAATTCCGCCAGTCATCTTGCCTCACTTCGTGGTGAAAAGTTGACCGTCATTTGGTTTTGCAATAGAGAACTGGGCTGTCGCTTTGAAGAACTCTTTATGCCAACTCCTGCATTGCATATTATAAATATTTATTCAAAATGGGATTTTCGAAAGATATATCTACAGCTCACTTCACAGTTGATTGATAATGAGACCATACACGTTAACCGTACCGGTCTTATCTTGAAGGAGAATTTTCGAACTACCTTGAAAAAACGCTGTTACATTGCTACGGAAGAACATTTTTATCCAGCAAAGAATTATCACCTATTCACACCAATTGCCGCTCTGCAGTCAAAAATCAATCACATTACTTCGGGCTACAGTCCCTATATGGTAGGTGTTCACATTCGCCGTACAGATAATAAGCCGGCAATTGGCACAAGTTCTACCAAAGCCTTTGTTCACATGATGCAGGAAGAATTGGAATGCAATCCGGATACGAACTTTTATCTGGCTACCGACGATGCCGAAGAAGAAGCCCACCTGCGAGTTCTTTTTCCGGGACGTATTATTGCGAATACAAATAAGGATTTATCCAGAGACAGTTTAACCGGTATGCAGGATGCCCTGACCGATTTGTATTGCCTCGCTGCAACCAATAAAATCATCGGAAGTTTCTACAGCTCTTTTACTGATATTGCTGCAGACATGCATCATATTCCAAAGATAATTGCCAAAAGTAACAAAGAATAGTTCCCTTTTTGACTATTCTTTGTTATTTGAAATAAATTACTATAACCATATAGATACAGGCATACATATGGTGCTTTATAAAAAAAAGAAATGATTTTTCTGCAAAAGTCAGCTTTGGCATCTGATAACGTTCCAGTGCTACACGTACTTCGGTATCATTGCATACACGTTTTATATTTTTACGTACTTTACGGTAACCTTGGTTTTTGTGCGCGATAACCCCACCCTTAATGTGAAGTACCGTAAGACAAAGAAAATCATTCCATATCTGCGTAGAAAAATCATATTTTCGCTTCATATCATTGATATGAAGTAACTGTTGTTTCATGAGCTTGATTTTGTCCATGTAGGTATCATCATACCTGCCGGTCATTGACGCTGCATTTATCCGATAGTAATAGGGTAGAAAGTCTTTTATAATTGCAACCTTTTCCGCTTCTAAGAACATCGCAAAGGAGAACTGATAATCCTCGCCTACCGTAACCCGGTTATCGCATAAATTCATGTTGTTGAATACCAGCGAGCGTTTTATCAGTTTGGACACACGGTTCGGCTGCAATCCCCTCCCCATAAAGCTTCCATCATTAATGAAACATGGATATACCTCCTGTTTCATCTTTTCTTTTGTATATACTTCCTCTGGAAACTGCATTTGATCCTCCCAGTCTACATGACTATGATCCTCAAATACATGCCGTATGCCGCAGCATACAATATCTGCTTTTGTTTCTTTGGCTTCCTTATATAGACGTTCGTACATATCCGAATCAATCTTGTCATCGCTATCCACAAATCCAATATACTCGCCTTTTGCTTCTAATACACCTGTTTTCCATGCAGCCGTTAGACCTGCGTTTGCCTTATGAATTACTCGCACAATGTCATATTTTAGTGAAAATGCATCACATATTTGTGCTGATTGGTCAGTAGAACCATCGTCGACCAAAATAATCTCCAGTTCCTTATAGGTTTGCTGCAGTATACTATTCACACACTCTTCCAGATATTGTTCTGCCTGATATACAGGAACTATAATACTTACATTTGGCTTCATACGGATTCCCTTCCACATTTAAATTATCTTTCGCTTTTTAATTATCTACTAATTTATAGAACAGCTTCGGATATATCAGAAAGATACAGTATCCAAGCTTTGTTCTGCAAGAAAATTTTCCATACTTTTTTGATTTTTCCATGATATCTTTCACATTCCTTCTACAACGTTCACAAAACTCTTTTGAGTTGTCCGTTTCTTCCAGATAACGTTTATAAAAACGAATGGAAGCATCTGCATATGTCTTACAGGACTGCAGCGCAAGTAAGTACTCTTTTCTCTGCTCAAAAAAGTCGATTCGTTCCTTCAGAGCAGTAAACCAATCCATTCTTTTGGCACTGAAAGACTGTCTGGTGATACTTTGTTCTGCCAGATAGTATGCATATAATTTATCCTTTATATAAACTCCCCGGCTGCACTTATCATATATCTTATAGGTAGTTGCTTCATCTTCATGAATACGCCCTTTGGGAAAACGGATATTATCCCATAAGCTTTTTCTGTATAATTTATTCCAGGAAACAATAAACTCTGTATTTTCTTTTCGATATTCTTCATACATATCAAAAAGTAATTCTTTTCTATCCAGAACCTCCATTTCATTCATTTTTATATCTATTTCTTCATTTTCAAAAATATTTTCCATGGAGGAACTCTCTCTATAACTGCATATTGCCATATCGCTATTGGTTTTTATACATGCATGATACAGTTTTTCTATAAATTGTCCTGCAATATAGTCATCAGAGTCTATAAATGCCACATATTCTCCTGTCGCATGCTCCAGCCCTGTATTTCGAGCGTCAGATAATCCACCATTTTCCTTGTGAATGACTGTAATACGATTATCTTTCTCTGCATATGCATCGCATATTTGGGGACTTTTATCAGTAGCTCCGTCCTCCACTAAGAGTATTTCCAGATTTTGATATGTCTGGCTGCAAATGGAATTGATGGCTCTGGTTAAGTATTTTTCCACATTATAAATTGGTACAATTACGGATATCAATGGCTGCATGTAACTCTCCTTATCCATTTCACGATTATTCCTCTTAGTACTATCATAAGATAAGTGCTTTTAATCTTTTCTCTCGTAAAAAAGTAAAAAATAATTTTATAGTCCAGTAAATGCAAGTTTGCCTGCACTTTTGTTAAGGCATCGATTTTATCTTCCATTTTTCTCCATGCTTCGCAATATGTTTGAATAATTTCCAGCTTTTCTTTCCTCTTAAGTTCCGTTTCAAATGCCAGTCCCTCCATGGCATCCAAAAATTCCACTGCTACTTTTGTACTCAGTATACTTGTCTCATTTGCCTGCGCTTTTCCCCAGATATCCACACAAAAATCATGTACTGCATCATAGAGGCAGAACGCAGTCTGTATACGGTCTTCACGATGCTTTGTTGATAATGTAGTGCCTCTGTCATCCTGTATATAATCATAAACGGGTTCCTGTATCACACAAAATGCACGTATATTACGCATATAGGCAATATTAAAGAGCAAATCTTCTCCCAGATTCATATGCAGCGGAAATCCTTGTTGAATCAGTTCTTTTCGGTACCACTTATTCCAGGGCATATTCAAAAACTGTTCCTGATATAATTGTAAAAAGACTGCTCTATTTTCTTTACAACGATAGGTTCCACTCATAGAAGGAAGTTTTACAATATCTCTGCCAAAATACAAATGATGAAAGCCTGCAATCACCATATCACATTCTGATGCCTGCATTGCTGCTTCCATTACTGCCAACGCGTGGGGTTCTAAATAGTCATCGCTGTCTAAAAACTCAATAAACGTACCTTTGGCATGTTTGACTCCTGTATTTCTGGCTGCCGACACCCCCTGATTTTCCTGATGTATTACCCGAATTCGATCATCTTTTTTCGCTAATGTATCTGCCAGTCTACCTGATGCGTCCGGTGGTCCATCTACAATCATGATAGCTTCCCAATCCGTATAGGTTTGTGCACATACGCTGTTAATACACCGTTCCAGGGTCTGTTCACTTCGATAAACCGGAATAATAATGCTAACCATATGCGCGCCTCCTGTCCATTAAAAGTTCAATTGTTTCAATGCCAGGGTATAAATGGCATAAAGGTTATAAAATCCAAAGGTTCCGATTAAAATTTTTCTGTAGACTACTGTAGTCAATCTGCAATTCCACCGTTTATGAAACAAGCAATAACAAAACGGGAGGAATAATGGCATAAAGTAGCGTGCCTGAACACCCTCGATGGTGGTGCTTCCTACCGGAGTATAGGACACATACATGGAAGTCCATATAAGCGCTGACATGCCAAAAATCATAATTATATTTAAAACCTTATATTTCACAGCAATAACGGGGCGCTCCTCCTTTGGTGCGAAGAGGCAGGCCGACACAAGAATCACCTCTGCGATAACTGTAGTTACCCCAGACAATTCTCCCAGATAACCATAATTAAAAAGTTTCTGCATACCTGTCGTATATGCAAGAAGATTACCAAACATGGATGAAAGCAAAAGTTTGGTAAAAGCAAGTGGATTGCCTAGAATATATTGCAATTGCCCTATTACGCTCGTTCCCTGATTTCTCTTATCTCCTGCATAAGCGATATTTCCGACTAATTCATAATTCGCACTCGTGGATACCGGTGGAAAGAATATGGTATACATCATAATCCCTATAAGTGCTACAATGGCCGCCCTAAATCCCCAGGTCTGTACCTTATTTTCAAACCTTTTCTGTGAGAAGAATACAAGCATCAGTGCCATGACAATATAAATTGGTTTTGCCGTGCTTCCTGCAACATAGGCTCCTAAAACAAGTAATACCTGTATCCAGGTAATTTTCTTTTCTTCCTCCAGCATAAGATTCGTCGTCAGTACAACTGCTAATAACAAAAAGCCATTCACAATACTGTCGTAGGTAAATCCAGCCGCCGCGAATAATGCATTGGGCATTAACGCCAGCATTGCGATAATTCCTTTCCCGGATTTGGCATACTTAATTGCAAGATAGGACAATAATGTATATGCTAACAGATTACCGAGCTTGCCAAACATCATATTCCAGGCAAATGGCATATGCAGAGCACGTCCTATTTTTATAAAAAACGCGATTGGAAGATAGGAGCGATCCGAATAGGTAATAAATCTGCTTTGCGTCGTAATATTGGCCCAGGAAAAATCATTATTTATCTCTTCATATTCCTCTACCAGATGCCTTTCCTCTGTATTGTGGAAAATTGGCAGATTATTTGCCTTCATGCGCATGGCAGATTCTGTTGTCTGTATCGTAGAACCAAAAGAGATTTCATAGGCCCTCGTGGCATGTGCATATTCATCAAATCCTATCTGGTTGGTTCCCACACAGAGAATCAATAAACTACCTAACGTAAGAGAAAAGATTGCAAAAACTAGTTCCGGCTTCTTATCAAATATCATTTTCGCCATGAGTAGTATTGCACCTAGTATTATACTGATTGCCATAAAAAGTACACGCAGCCAATTCGTTGCAGCAATATTAACCACCGTCAATTGCATATTCTCGATTACTGGTGCTTCTGTTGATTTATAGCTATATATTATTTCATCGATACATTTGTTAAGTGTTACAACCGAGACATCTATTTTTTCACTGATAATACCGTCATCACCCTCAAAAACTTTTGCTCCATCCAGTATTCCCTGTAATTGATAGCTTCCGGCTTCTTCCATATCCCGATACTGAAGATGTATCTTTCGTACATAACTTGCTTGTGGAAGTGTAACTGTAAATATGGTATTTATTTTTTTTCGATACATCTTTCCATCTTTTTCGACCAATGTATCATCTTTTTCTTCTTCATAAATCGTTCCATTCAATTCTGCCAGAATCTTTGCATTTTCCCGATTAATTTCTACACTGTTTTGTTCATTTTGTGTTAATGGCTCCAGAATATCTTCCTGTGTCGTCTTACTATACGCATTTTGTTCTGCCAGTGGAAATGCCTGTAGTTCTATTGTTTCATCCGCTCTTTTTGCATCAAAAAACATCATTTCTACAAAATACGCAATTCCAAAAGATAGAACAACTACTACTATCATTTTAATCCAGAGTGGAAGTTTACATAATCTATTTTTCATGAACAAACCTCCTGCTTTTATGGTAAGATAACGTCATACATGCTGCAATAAACAGCACCACCAAAATTCTAAGGTCATATACCAGGGGATAGGTATTATGCGTATAAATATACATGGTCTTAATATTACCCGATATCCGTTTTTCGTTTACTTGTGTGAAAGCATCCTTAATTTCTCTGCCATTGGCAAGAATGCCTGGATATGCCTCCTTGGGTTCTCCATCTGGCCGAAAATTAAATACAATACAGATATCGCCTTTCACCTGCTCATAATTTTGAAACGGAATATATATATATTGAACATCTTCTCCCTGATTTAGTGAATAGCTATTCACGCTTATTGGATTGGAGTAAGCTATGTGTTCACTTTCATTCTCTTTCGATTCATCTGCATATATATTACAGATAATTGTTCCGTTGGTAAAAGTATTTCCATTCTTTGCAAGCCCTATATGTATGCCCATCATTGGTCTTGTACCGGTATTCATATGATAGCTAATGGTATCTGTTTCTGTCAGAGGTATCAAATATTCTTTGTCGTTTTCTTCCTCTGTTGTATTTGTTTTATAGGTATCGATTACCTTCTTTGGAACCACAAAGCTAAAAATAAGCAGTATAATAAGGCCAACTGTCACAATTGGTAATAAATAAACAATATTTTTTTGTATCCATTCCAAAAACAACAGCCAATTTTTCTTCATTACTCTTACACCCACTCCTATGCCCGTCTGTACGGACAGACCTTCTAATCTATTTATAACAATTGCCAAGTACCCTTGCGGATGCTTGGCAATACCTTAGTTCAGCTTTAGCACAGATTTAAGCGATTCAGTGCCGAGAAAATAGCTCTTACAGAAGCTCTTGTAATATTAGAACTTACACCTACTCCATAGGTTACCGAACCATCTTCTGCATTTAACAAATGAATGTATGCTGCAGCCTGGGAATTGGAACCGCTCTGTAATGCATGTTCTTCATAATCAAGAATCTTAATACGTATGTTAAGTTCTTGTTCCAAACCTCGTTTTACTGCATCAATAGGTCCATTACCAATTGCCTCAAAGGATTTTTCGATTCCATGATTGGTATAGATAACCGATACTTTTGTATCAAATGCGGATTTTATCTCACCATTCAAATCATCTACGCGCAGTTTTTTGAAATGAATTGGTTCCTTTTTATCCAGATAACTTGCTCTAAACTCTTCCATGATTTGATCTGGGGATACTTCTCCCTGTGTTTCAGAAATTTTCTGAATAACATTCGCAAATTCTTTTTGCATTCCTTTTGGAAGTTTGAATCCAAAATAACTATCCATAACAAATGCAACACCACCCTTACCGGATTGGGAATTAATGCGGACAATCGGTTCATATTCCCTGCCAATATCCGATGGATCAATCGGAAGATAAGGAACTGCCCAATGCTCCTGCCCGCGCTCCTGCATCGCTTTTACACCTTTATTAATTGCGTCCTGATGAGAGCCGGAGAATGCCGTAAATACTAATTTTCCTGCATATGGATGTCTTGGATGAATTGGAATCTTACAACATCTTTCATAAATTTCAATAATTTCATTAATATGCTCTAAATTTAATTCTGGATTAATGCCCTGGGAAAACATATTATAAGCAACGGTTAATACATCCACATTACCTGTTCTCTCTCCGTTACCAAACAGAGTACCCTCTACACGGTCTGCACCCGCTAAGATTGCAAGTTCTGTGGAAGCCACACCTGTCCCTCTGTCATTGTGCGGATGTACACTTAATATGATACTTTCCCTGTTTTTAAAATGCTTGTTCATCCATTCTATTTGATCTGCGTAAGCATTCGGTGTTGTCATTTCAACAGTAGACGGCAGATTAATAATGATTGGATTTTCCTTGGTTGCTCCCCAAGTTTCCTGAACAGCCGTACAAATATCCAATGCATACTCTACTTCTGTTCCGGTGAAGCTCTCTGGTGAATATTCAAGTACTATTTTTCCTGGGAAATTTTTCACTTTTTCCTTAACCATTTCCGTGCCACGAACAGCAATATTAATGATTTCTTCTTTATTCATGTTGAACACTACATCTCTTTGCAATACAGAAGTAGAATTATAGATATGTACAATTGCCTGTTTACAACCTTCAATTGCCTCAAAAGTTCTATCTACTAATTCTTCTCTACACTGCGTAAGCACTTGTACCCACACATCATCTGGAATCATTTTGCGGTCAATTAATTCACGTAGGAAATCAAATTCAATCTGGCTTGCTGCCGGGAACCCAATCTCAATCTCTTTGAATCCAAGTTCAATCAAATATTGAAACATTTCTATTTTTTCTTGTACTACCATTGGATCAATTAAAGCCTGGTTTCCATCTCGCAAATCCACACTGCACCAAATCGGTGCTTTTTCGATTTCTTTATTTGGCCATTCTCTTTCCGGAAATTTAATTACAGGATTTCTTCTATATCTTTTATAATTTAACATGACTTATGTCCTCCATTTTATTGTTTCATAGGTTGTCTTTTCATTAATAAATTCAAAACTGCTTCTCTGTCTAAGGTATGAAGTAAATACCTGGGACATTTGCTTTGCAAATGTCAGAAGTTTCAAACTCGTTTGAAACTTTGGAGTCGATAAATCACGCCATAATTCTCAAGTATAGTTGTTTTACTTTTGATTATTCTTTTAGCCCCACCATTCTCACTTCCTTCTATTGTTTATTTCATATTTGTCTTATATTTATTATAAATCAACAGCCCATCAAAAAAATGATGGGCTGTTGGTCTATTTTCTGCTATTCGCCTAAACCACTTTCAATTGCACTTACTAAGGACCTTAATGCTACTTCTTCATCTTCGCCCTCACATACAAATTCAACCTCGTCGCCACACTTTACGCATGCTCCAAGTACACTAAGCACACTCTTTGCATTCGCTGTATTCTCTCTAAATGTAAATGTTATCAATGATTTAAATTGCATTGCTTCCTTACATAGGATACCCGCCGGTCTTAGATGTAGCCCTGTTGGATTCTTAATTACTACCTTTTGGCTTACCATACAATTTCCTCCATTCCGCTAGTTGCTAACCCTATAGTAACTATACCATTTTTTATAGTTTCTAACAAGTAGTTAACTTTATTATTACATGCTAAAGCATTATATCTTGTATAAGTTCTGCAAGCCTCTTTGCTTCAATTTCTATTTGTTTCTGGTCTTTTCCTTCTATCATAACACGAACTAATGGCTCCGTTCCGGAAGGTCTGATTAGCACTCTTCCCTCGCCTGCAAACTTATCACTGATTTCAGCAATTGCCTCTGCAATCTCCGGATAATCCATATATCTTTCTTTTTTATGATTCGGTACTATCGCATTAATTAATGACTGTGGAAGCACTTCCATAATCGTTGCGAGCTCTGAAAGGGGCTTTCCTGTTTCTACTACTACCTGCAATAAATGCAGCGCACTTAATAAGCCATCGCCTGTCGTATTCTCATCCAGAAATATAATATGTCCGGACTGCTCACCACCAAGATTTGCACCTATTTCCATCATTCTCTCTAATACATAACGGTCTCCAACTTTTGTCTGTTCTGCATTAATGCCATTGTCCTTTGACATAAGGAAAAACCCAAGATTACTCATAATCGTTACCACTATTGTATTATCTTTTAATGTTCCCTGTTCTTTCATATGATTTCCAACGATTGCCATAATCTCATCGCCATCTACCAATTTACCATTCTCATCTACTGCCAGCAAACGATCTGCATCACCATCAAAAGCAAGACCAATATTTGCTTTTTCGTATACAACTCTGGCTTTTAGTTCTTCCATATGGGTAGAACCACAGTTTGCATTTATATTCGTTCCATCTGGGGCTGTATGAATTGCTACCACATCTGCACCTAACTCTTTGAAAGTTTCAATCGATGTGTAAAAGGAAGCGCCTTCCGCACAATCCACTACAATCTTCATATTGGATAAATCCACCGGAACTGCTTTAATTGCATGATTGATGTATTCCTCTCTTGCATCTGTACGGTATTTCACCTTACCGACTCCTGATCCAATCGGGAATTTAATATCTTTCATATCACTTCTTATCAAAGACTCAATTTCATCTTCCATACTGTCTGGAAGCTTATATCCATTTCCATCAAAAAACTTAATCCCGTTAAATTCTACCGGATTGTGAGAAGCAGAGATTACGACTCCGGCATCCACCCTGTACTTACGGGTGAGATAGGCAACTGCCGGTGTTGGAACAACGCCTACGAACACTGCATTCGCACCTACTGAACATACACCCGCCATTAATGCATTCGCCAACATATCTCCCGAGATTCTGGTATCACATCCAATCATAATTGTTGGTTTGTGTTCATTTTCTTTTGTCAGGACATACGCACCTGCCATACCCAGCTGCATCGCTAATTGTGGGGTTAATTCTTCATTTGCTACGCCTCGTACACCGTCTGTTCCAAATAATCTAGCCATTTTACTCCTCCGAAATATTTATTTTATTCTACACCTGCGTTGTTTGTATTCTTAGTCGTATTTGCATTTTTTGCTGTATTCGCACTTACACTTGTACTTGATGCTGCTGTTGCATCTGCATTATTGTCAGCGGTACCTGCATTGTTATTCGTCGTATCCGTCTTGCTTATCTGCAGTTCAACCTCTACACTAACCGGTACTGTTACTTTTGCGCCTTCCGGCAATACAAAGGTAATCTCCGCTGTGTATTTACCTTCTTCTAATGCATCCACACCAAGTTTCGTCTGTAATGCAGCCAAATCAACGATTCCCGTCAGAGCGTTTTCTTTTAATGTAGCCATAACGGAAGCCAAACCTGTGATTTGAACCGGCAAGGTTTCTCCGGTGGTGGTAATACTTGCCTTCGTATTTGCAGGAATATTTGCTAATGTAATATTTTTACTTGGTACATCATATGAAACTGTTTCTTCATTTTCAATTCCTACTATAATTGTAATATTGGAATCCGCAGAGGTGCCTACATAGCGTACACCATCCGGCAGATAATTTTTAACCTTAACGATAGTAGTCATATTGCTGCTCTGTCCAGTTACATTCAAATCCGGAATCTCTATGGATGTAATGGTATCAATTACAGATTTCTTTCCGGCAATGTTTACCGTTCCCGGTGTACTTACAATCTCTCCGGATACTGCATAACCCGTTGCAGGTGTCCCTGTGGTTGTAAAGGTAAGTGGCACCGTTGCTTTTGCAAGAATCTCAACATTTACATTAATAGCAGAAATATTCTGGCTGATACCCTTATTGTCTATTTGATTTCCTTCTTCGTCATACAATTTTAATTCCACCGAAGTACTGATATCCGACGTCATTCCCGCAACATTAACACTTGCCACCGCTTTGGATACCTTGGAAACCGCTGATTGCGGTCCGGAAATACGTACTAAGTTCTGGTCTGTTGTGATATTTCCAAGCATATATCCAGTTTCCGGTTCACCAACCGTTTCACAGCTTACTACCAGCTGAGTCTTCTCTGTAGTTTCGATATTCACTTTTAAGCTATCCGTAGAAGATGTTATGCTCTCCAGTTTATCATTATATTTATTGGAAGATAATTGAATCCCAACGGTATCCATAAATGTTAATTGTTCCATATCTGCAACTGCTTTGATATTATCTTTACTGAGTGAGTCGGCCACGGAACGTTTCGCTCTTACCACTACATCTATGGTGTCTGTTTCATCCAGGACCTCATACATTTTTCCCTGACTCGTAATAGAGTCTGTATTAATGATATCTACTGGAACCCCGTAAAATGAAACGGGTACCACGGGATCATTTATATTCACAACAATAAGCCACAAAATTATTGAGAAAATAACTGCAAGAATTTTAAGGCCAAGATTTCTAGTTAGTCTCTTTTTCATTCTTAGTCCTTCCCTTCCACAATTTCAACTTCTTTTCTTCTCCCGGCTTGTTTTGAAGTTCTGTTAATTTTTGTTTTAAGGTTTCTGCATTTATATTACGGTACAGTTTGCCATCATATGCAATACTGACCTTTCCTGTTTCCTCGGATACAATTACGGTAAGAGAATCTGTTGTTTCAGAAATACCAACTCCTGCACGATGTCTCGTTCCAAGGTCTTTACTTAATTCCATATTGTCAGAAAGCGGCAGATAACAGGTAGCAGATGTAACTCTGTCACCCTTTATGATAACGGCCCCATCGTGTAATGGTGTATTATGCTCAAAAATATTAATCAATAACTGACTTGATACAATCCCATCTACCTGAATACCTGTTCTCTCATATTCTGCAAGTAGAATATTCTGTTCTATTACCATTAAAGCACCTGTTTTTACTTTACCCATTTCAAAGCTTGCTTTGACAATCTCATTTACGGTTCTATCTGAAAAACGTCCTGCTTCACTCTTGCTGGTATCAAAGGGCAGAATAGTAGCAATAATGTTTTTCTGTCCGAGTGACTCAAGTGCCCGTCGTAACTCCGGTTGTAATACAACAATCATCGCCATAACCGCCAGACTTAATACATTTTCAACAATCCACAAAATAGTAGTCATACGGAATATTGCTGCTATTAAAATGAACACCATAATTACACAGACACCTTTTAACAATGCCCATGCTCTTGTATTCTTTATCCACAGCATAATTTGGTACACTAAGAAAGAGATAATAATTATCTCTGCTACATCTTCCCATCTTACACTTGGCATATGAAGTGAAGTCATATATTTACTTATGAACTCTTTAATCTGTTCCATATACTTCATCCTAACTTAATTATTCTAGCTCTGTTATTTATTTTGTCCGGGTTGCCCGTGAAATTTCTTCACGAGTTCTCTGCGGATTAATCTTCTTTACTCTCTTCTCCGGTGTAGAAACGATAATCTTCGGCACTGCTTTTACATAATAATAATACTCATCATCCTCAAACTGTACCATCTCTGTTCGGGTATAATCCATATTAAATAAGAAAAACTGAATTACAAACGAGATTCCCACAGAAATAAATGTACCCAGAATAGTTGCCAATATTGATATTTTTGTATCAAAAATCAAATCTCCAACCAGCAATACCAATACATTTGCAATCGCTCCTGCAATAATAGCGATTGTCCATGCATGGTCAACGCTTTTTCTACGAATCATATATACCAGTAAAATGGTAATTGCAAATGCTGCAATGGTAACCAGCATTGCTTTGTTTCCAATCACGCCATCAATAATATAGCGAAATTTCTGTGTTGTTCCCTCTACATCTGTCGCATTTAATGTAGTCGTACCCGCCCCAATATGCGCGAGTAAGTAATACACGATAACGCCACTTCCTACAGAAATAATAGAGGAAGGTGTTCCAACTAATCCCATCGTAATTGGTATTACATATGGAATCTGTAAAAAGAAGCAAACAGGCGTCAACACCACTACCATAGTATCCTTTGGTGAAAATCGAAAATATAATAAGAACAATAATAAAAATAGCATTGCTGTCACTGCTGCACTTTCAATCGATAATTTGTAAAGATGTAATATTACCGTTGCTGCTGCCACCACAATAATCATATTCATTGGTAAAAAGGAACACATTAACGCTATAACTAATACTACCAGAATATTATTTAACTGCGTCATATATCCTAATCTTCCGTTGATTACCAATAAGGTAACCAATGCAACCAAGAACTTCACAAGTGGTATAATATAAATCTCGTTTTTACCGTAAAAACTTTTTAGATGTTCTTTTAAAACAAGTAAATTGGTCATTCCAAATATCCTTTCAGCTATCCACGCTACTTCTTTTCTTCCTCATATAAGGAATTGAGCTCTTTCAAATTATTAAAATAGCATTTAAGACTTCTTTTGGCTACATTATAACGATAGGAATATATAAAATAAGAAATAGCTATATAAATTGATACCATTACCACATATACAATCAATAAATTTTTACCTATCTGAAGCAAATCCAGCTTATAAATATCCTGCATAAACGAACCAATATCATATGTTACTGCTAATGTTACCAATAGTGCAAAAGCAATTGTAGCCGAAATCACGGACTTAATTACCTGCAAGCCAATATAATCTCCACGAAAGTAGCTTCCTATGGAGACATTTTTCTTACCTTCATTTTCTTCATATGATGCCATTCTGGTCATCAATATTATTCTGTCTTCGTTTAACATACCTACTCCTAACCATCTTTTTCATCATATCATAATTCCTATGAAATTGCGAACAAAGTTCGCACTAGCGGTGCATCAAAGATTCCAACTAATATAAGACGTAAAATATGGATAGCGTTCAAATTTATTTGTCTAAAAATCTCATTTTAGCTCTTTCTGACTGTTTTTGTGGTCGCAATGCCTCTTCCCTTTTTACCGTCGGATTAAATCCTTTGGTAATCTCTGCCTTGCATTTATCACAATAACGTCCTGCTTTTATCATACATCCACAGCTTTCACACGGAATGCCAATTGGCGAATCATCTGCAAAAACCAGTCTTTCTTCACGAATCCATTGTTGAATCTGGGCTGGTTCTACCTCACATGCTTCTGAGATTTCGGGAATTCCAACGTTTTTGTTATCCTGCACAAATTTCTTAACATCCTGAAAAACCTCTTCCATTTTTTCTCTGCAATTCGGGCAGATGATTGGTCCTACTGCATAATTGAATATTTTACCGCATTTTCTGCAATTACGTACGTTCATGTTGATTCCTCCTGGTTAAAGCCCACTTCCTATGGATAGAGCTATATAATATATTTTGGATACACCCATTCTTCTAAATTCACCTGCAACAGCATCTATGGTGCTGCCGGTCGTATAAATATCATCAATGAGTATAATCGTCTTTAATTTTACATCATTTTCCACAATATTAAAAGCCTTTTTCAAATTATTTTGCCTTGCACCTGCATCCAGTTCTTTCTGTGGGATTGTCTTTTTTGTGCGTTTTATGAGTTTTGCTTTAACTGGAATCTGTAGCTCTTCACCCATACGATTTGCAATCAGTTCTGCCTGGTTATATCCTCTTTTATTCCTGCGTGTGTAATGAATTGGAATAGGTACAATCGCATCTGCATCCCATTTGCGTATCTCACCGCCTAAATGACGTGCAATATCCCTTCCAAAAAAATCTGCATATTCACACCTTCCATTATATTTGAATCGAAATATCGATGTCTTCATGGAATTGTAATCATATAGTGCCAGGCCCTTGTCAAATATATGTTTCTTTGTCGCACAATCCCGACAATATTCCCTGTCCTGATTCTTTATACTTTCTATATTTTGTAAGCCTTTTCCACATTTCATACACCTCGGCTCTCTGATATACTTAATTTTCGGTACGCAATCCGTACATATCCATTTTTCTGTCGGATGCAATATATGGTCACACACGGGACATCTCCTCGGAAATATCAACTCTAACACAATACTATATAATTTATGTATATATTTTCTTAATAAAAAATGAATTTTCAACCAATCTCCATTTCCTGCATACGAATACACAGACTCGTATACCGCTTTTGTTCGTTTTCATTTTCAATCATTGTCTGAACCGTCTGTCTGCTTCCAAGTATCGTTACGCAGTTCTTCGCTCTGGTCACCCCCGTATATAGCAGGTTGCGGTTAAATAACATGCGTGGTCCTGTTAACAGCGGCATAACGACAGCCGGATATTCACTTCCCTGCGACTTATGGATGGTAATCGCATAAGCTAATTCAAGTTCCTCCAGCCCTGCAAACGGATAAGTAATCCGTTTATGTTCATCAAATTCCACTACTATACTCTGTGCATAATCATTGATCTCTTTTATAATGCCCATATCTCCATTAAATACACCCAGTCCCTTATCGATCGGTATTCCATACTTGCTGACAATTTCCCATTCCAGCTGATAGTTGTTCTTTACCTGCATAACCTTATCACCTTCCCGGAACAGACCTTCGCCTATATGGTACTCTTTTTTCTTTTTGTCCTCCGGATTCAGATATTGCTGCAAAATTCGATTCAGCACTTCTACTCCCAGATTTCCTTTACGCATTGGAGTAAGCACTTGAATATCATAAGGAGTGGCATCTACATATCGCGGAAGCTTATCGCTAATCAATTGTATCATATGCTTATAAATGACATTTACGTCATTTCTTTCCAGAAAAAAGAAATCTTTACTCTTATTGTCAAAAGATATCTGACTTCCTTCGTTTATCTTATGTGCATTTACTACAATATCGCTTTCCCCTGCCTGGCGGAAAATCTTTTGTAAAATAATCACCGGTATCGTCCCGCTTTCGATCATATCCTTTAGAATTTGTCCCGGTCCGACTGACGGAAGCTGGTTCACATCCCCCACCATAATCAGGCGTGTACCCACACAAATTGCTTTTAATAGTGCCTGAAACAAAAATGTATCTACCATTGACATTTCATCAATAATTACAACCTCTGCTTCAATTGGATTCTCTTCGTTTCGCTCAAATGATACCCCTCTGCGGTCATCTTCTTCCATGGAGCCATTCAGTTCCAGCAAACGATGAATGGTTCTGGCTTCATAACCAGTTGCTTCTGTCATACGCTTTGCAGCACGTCCAGTTGGTGCTGCCAGAAAGATATCCATTCCCTCTGCTTCAAAATAACGAATAATCATATTAATCGTAGTTGTCTTTCCAGTTCCAGGTCCTCCCGATAAAATGAATACCCCATTGCGAATACTCTCTACTACCGCCTGTCTTTGCAATTCATCCAGATGCATATCCAGAGCTTCTTCTAAACTGACAATCCTTTTAAGAATACGTGTTTCTTCTGAGGGTAGCAGCTCCTGCTCTCCCTCTACCGAAATATTCAAATCATGCAGCATACGGGCGCAGCTCAATTCTGCATAATAATTAGTTGCTGCATATACGTAATTAGCATCTTCCTGTTTCTTTACCACCACTTTTTTATCCATCATCAGATTCTGTACCTGCGGCTGAATCTGTTCCGGCGTAAGTCCTAATAATTCCCCTGCTTTTCTTAATAACAATTCTTCGGGCAGATATAGATGCCCCTCAGATGTAGACTGTAATAGCGTATACAGTAAACCACTCCGAATGCGATAGTCGGAATCTGTATGAATTCCTATTTTATTTGCAATTTCATCCGCAATACGGAATCCAATGCCGCTGATATCCTCTGCAAGCACATATGGATTTTCATTCATTACTCCATAGATACGCATACCATAACGGTTATAAATCTTAATCGCAAGTGTATTGGAAATACCATACTTTTGTAAAAAGATCATAGCCTCACGCATTTCCTTTTTGTCTTCCATCTGCAATGCAATATCGCGGGCTTTTCGCTCACTGATTCCTTTTATTTCCGCCAGTCGTTCCGGTTCTTCCTCGATAATACGAAAAGTTTCTTCTCTAAATTTTTTGACTATACGTGCAGCAAGCGCAGGTCCAACCCCTTTTATTGCACCCGAACCCATATACCGTTCCATACTAACTGCATCTTCCGGTGCAATGGTCTGATAGGATTTTATCTTAAACTGTTCTCCGTAAACCGCGTGTTCCACACACTCGCCTTCTGCTTCAATCGTTTCTCCCTGATCCGCTGATTTCAACATTCCCACGCAGGTAATGTCTTCCCCATCGCTCACCATATTAAATACTGTGTACCCATTCTCTGCGTTTCGATAAATCACGTGTTCTATATAGCCCTTTATTGTTTCCACCTGTTTTTGTAACTCCTTACCTTTTCTTACTCGGTCAGGCAAATCTGCCTGCTCATTATAACGGTACTATTATAGAAAAAGGGCTGCAAAATAAGCAGCCCTTTTTCTATTTCTGACAATAGATTGCTTTTAAAAAAGCAATCTATTGTTTATACATCATAATTACGTTTCATTTGTTCAAATAATGTTTGTGCCAGCCCTAATTGATTTTGCTCGGTTGACTGCGCTGCCAAGGTCTGAATCGCCTGATCTTCAAAATAATCCAACCGCGTCGATACACTGGAAGATGAATATTCTTCTTCAGGTATTGTCTTTTTCATTTCCTTAAATACCTGTTCCAGAAAATAAGACTCAAACTGTTTGCAGACGTTCATCAATTCCTCATCGGAAGAATTCTCTCCATTAGTGCTTAGTGCGGAATCTAATTTTACTGCCGAATCAGTTGTCGCAGTCGTTGTCGATAAGTAATCTGCGTACATTGAATTTAAACCACTAATATCCATACCTCATTACCTCTTAAGCTGGTTTGCCGTTGACATCATATCATCCGACGCCTGAATTGTTTTAGAATTCATTTCATAAGCACGTTGTGCCACAATCAGGTTTACCATTTCATCTACTACCTGTACGTTGGAAGCTTCCAGATATCCCTGTACTACATTACTTTTTTTCAGGTTATTATTGGTAGCTTCATTTAAGGCTACTCCACTGGCTCCTGTTGCGGAATATAAACTATCGGAATGTTTTTCCAGTCCCTCTGGATTAGAGAACTGATATACACCAAGTGTAATTCCAAGAGATTGAGGATTATTATTTGCATCCGGATAACAGAACGTTCCATCTGAAGTAACCGAAATCTTACTTGCTACGTAATTTGTATTAAATGTAATCGGAGTTCCCCTTGAATTAAGTACCGGCAATCCGTCTGTCGTCGATAAGGCTAATCCTCCATTCGCTCCTCTCGATAAAACAAAATTACCATTACGGGTATAATACGTATTGCCATCTTCGCCCCTTACCGCAAAAAGTCCATCTCCTTCAATCGCAAAACCCATGTTATTGGAAGTAGCCGTTAAGCTGCCCTGTTGAAACATCGACATTATTGCCGAGTTCCGACTGCCCAGACCAACCTGTGCCCCAATCGGTTTTGACTGTCCATTTGCTGATGTCGTATTGGTCTGTAAATTTTGATAAAGCAATGTTTTAAATTCTGCTGCTTCTGTCTTATATCCAATTGTATTGACATTTGCCAGATTGTTCGAAATAACATCTACATTGGTCTGTTGTGCGACCATTCCCGATGCCGCCGTCCATAATGATCTTACCATATTGTATTACCACACCTTTCCAAAGCCTTACAACTTGCCAATTTGATTTACTGCAATCTCCAAAGCACCATCCTGTGTTTGTATAACCTTTTGTCCCGTCTCATATGCTCTGTTAATTGCTATCATATCAACCATTTCCTTCACAACTTCCACATTTGAATTCTCTAAGTATCCAGAAGTGATTGTTGCCGTTGAAGCCTGTGCCCTCGCTCCTGCAACTGTTTGATAAAGGTTTTCACCGAAATGTTCCAGATAATTATAATCTGCGAAGTCCGTTAATCCTATCTGACCGACCTGTGTCCCATCTTGAAAAATGGTTCCATCAGATGCAGTCGATATTGGCATTCTAGGATTTACCCGGATTCTCGCATTGTTTGTTCCCAGTACATAGTCGCCGTCTTCTGTCACTAAATATCCATCTGTATTTACGGTAAATGTACCGGCTCTGGAATACTTCGTAGAAGTATTTCCATCCTTATCTGTATATTCAATGTTGAAAAAACCATTACCTGAGATTGCCATATCCGTATCATTACCAGTTTCTTTTAATCCACCCTGTGTATAGTCCGTATAGGTTTCTCCTATTTTGACACCCGGTGTATTCGCTCCAATATTTTTTGCAATATTCGGATTCTCAGAAGCGTCTTTTATCTTATATGCTAAAGCTTCTTTAAAAGTCTGACTCGTTGAGCCTTCCTTTTTAAAGCCTACCGTAGCTGCATTTGCCAGGTTATTCGACGTCACATCCAATCTATTCTGTTCATTAATCATGCCCGTCCAACCGGTATACAAGCCTTTTAGCATATTATTTCTCCTTAGCGTCTAACCGAGTCTAGGTCTCATCTCTATATCCTGCCAAAAACTCAACATATTTTCCTGTTCCTATTGCTACTGCTGTCATAGGTTCTTCTGCTGTCATTGTATTAATTCCTGTTTTAGAGGAAATCAGTTCCTCTAAACCGCGCAGCAAACTTCCGCCACCTGTTAATACAATTCCCCGGTCTGCTATATCTGCTGCTAGTTCCGGAGGTGTTTTTTCTAAAACACTATGAATTGCTTCTATAATCTGAGAGGTGGTTTCCCTTAATGCCTCTTCTGTTTCTTCTGAAGATACCTTCACAGTCTTTGGTAATCCAGTTACCAGATTACGTCCTCGCACGTCCATATAATCTACTTCTGCACGTTTATAGCAGGAGCCAATTTTGATCTTAAGGTCCTCTGCAGTTCTTTCACCAATCAACAGATTGTGTTTTTTACGCATATAGCGAACAATTGCTTCATCGAAATCATCGCCTGCAATCTTGATAGATGCGCTTACTACAGTGCCTCCTAAGGATATAACTGCAATATCGGAAGTACCACCACCGATATCAACAATCATATTTCCGCAAGGCTTCGAGATATCAATGCCTGCACCAATTGCTGCTGCGATTGGTTCCTCAATTACGGACACTTCTCTGGCACCTGCCTGATAAGTAGCATCTTCTACCGCTTTTTTCTCAACCTCTGTGACACCGCTTGGCACGCAGACTGAGATTCTTGGTTTACGAAAGGTCCTCTTTCCAAGTGCCTTTTGAATAAAATATTTCATCATTTTTTCGGTAACGGTATAATCTGAGATTACACCCTGGCGAAGTGGTCTGACTGCAATAATATTGCCCGGAGTTCTACCAAGCATCAATCTTGCATCTTCACCAATTGCTCTAATTTTATTTGTATCTCTGTCAAAAGCTACAACAGAAGGCTCTTTTAAAACAACTCCTTTACCTCTGATGTAAACTAAAATACTTGCTGTTCCTAAATCAATTCCTATGTCGGTAAATTGCATAACTGTGAATCCCCTTTCTATGGATATCTATCTTAATTCTTTCCAAATGTTCGTTCATTAAACACACGCAAGTATTATAACGCATAAAAGGTGATTTTCAAAGGGTTTTCACAAAATTCATAAATATTTAACTATCGCAAAATAAAATGCACAAGAACAAGAACGGTTCCTTCCGTTTCATTCCTGTGCATCCATGCATACTTACTTAACTATATTTTGTATCGACATACTGCGTTCATTTCATTATAGTACTTTTGGGCTTTATTGTTGTTTTATTGTTGTTTATTTTGTTCTAATTTATTCATTTTCTATTTTTGATTCTTTTCTGATTCTCTTTATCTTTTTCCAGCATCTTCTTAATGTATATACCGGTATAAGATTCTTTACATTTTGTAATTTGCTCCGGCGTGCCAGTAGCAACTACTGTGCCCCCCTTGTCACCACCTTCTGGTCCAATATCGATAATGTAATCGGCTGTTTTAATAACATCCAGATTATGTTCAATAACGACTATTGTATTACCGCCTTCTGCCAGTTTCTGTAAAATCGCAGTCAGCTTATGCACATCTGCAAAGTGAAGTCCTGTCGTAGGTTCGTCAAGAATATAAATCGTACTTCCCGTGCTTCTTTTCGCAAGCTCTGTAGCCAGCTTAATTCTCTGTGCTTCACCACCAGATAATGTCGTAGAAGGTTGTCCCAATCGAATATACGATAATCCAACCTCATAAAGACTCTCGATTTTTCTATGAATTGAAGGCACATTTTCAAAGAAATGCATTGCCTCCTCTACGGTCATATCCAATACATCATAAATATTTTTTCCCTTATATTTTACATCTAAGGTTTCACGGTTATAACGTTTTCCACCACATACTTCGCAAGGTACATATACATCTGGAAGGAAATGCATCTCTATTTTGATAATTCCATCTCCGGAGCAGGCTTCGCATCGTCCGCCTTTCACATTAAAGCTAAATCTGCCCTTCTTGTATCCTTTTGCTTTTGCATCCGCGGTCGAAGCAAATAAATCACGGATTTGATCAAACACTCCCGTATACGTTGCCGGGTTAGAACGGGGTGTTCTTCCTATTGGTGACTGGTCAATATCAATTACCTTGTCCAACTGCTCCACTCCATCAATGCCCGCATGTTTACCCGGTATCGTTCTCGCACGGTTTAGTTTCTTCGCCAGATGCTTATATAAAATCTCATTTATCAGAGAGCTTTTTCCAGAACCTGACACACCTGTCACACAGGTAATAACTCCCAATGGTATTTTTACATCAATATTCTTCAGATTGTTTTCTGCGGCACCTCTGATTTTAAGATATCCTGCTGGTTTTTTTCGTTCTTTTGGTACCGGAATGCAAAGTTCGCCACTCAGGTATTGTCCAGTAATGGACTTTGGATTCTCCATGATTTCTTCCGCGGTGCCAATGGCAATGACTTCTCCACCATGTTCCCCGGCTCCGGGTCCAATATCTACGACACAGTCTGCAGCAAGCATTGTATCCTCGTCATGTTCCACTACCAGAACTGTATTACCCAAATCACGCAGATTAAATAATGTATTTAATAATTTATCATTATCTCTCTGGTGTAAACCGATGCTTGGCTCATCCAAAATATAGCATACACCCACCAGTCCTGAGCCAATCTGTGTTGCTAGACGTATTCTCTGTGCTTCACCACCGGATAGCGTACCAGTAGCACGTGCTAATGACAGGTAATCCAGTCCAACATCCATCAAAAACCCAACTCTGGCACGAATTTCTTTTAGTATCTGTTTACCGATTAGCTGCTGTTGCTTTGACAATTCCATGGTACTTAAAAATTCCTGTAGCTTTCCAATTGACATGGAAGTAATCTCATAGATATTTTTATCGCAAACAGTCACTGCAAGTGAGGTTTTCTTTAACCGCATACCCCCACATTCCTGACAAGGTGTAATCCGCATATAAGTTTCATACTCCTGCTTCATAATATCAGAACCAGTTTCACGATATCTACGCTGCATGTTTTTAATCAGTCCATCAAAGGTTACATCATAGACCCCTTCGCCCCGTTGCCCTTTATAATATACCTTTACTTCCCGGCTTCCAGTTCCATACATAATCAGATCCTGTACTTCCTTGGACAATTTGCAATACGGTGTTGTAAGTTTGAATTTGTATTCTTTACTCAATGCTGACAAAACTGCATACGTATAACTTGAGGGATCTGTAGAGGATTGCCAGCCCATCCCCACAATAGCACCCTCCGAAAGGCTTAAGCTTGTATCTGGAATCAGTAGCT
Source organism: Lachnospiraceae bacterium (assembly GCA_028692055.1). Lineage (GTDB taxonomy): Bacteria > Bacillota > Clostridia > Lachnospirales > Lachnospiraceae > SZUA-378. Next base: position 36,614 of record JAQUYA010000002.1, read on the forward strand.
GTGGATCAAACTCCATTTTATATCCTAAGCCATAACAAACCGGGCAGGCACCAAACGGGTTATTGAAAGAAAAACTTCTTGGCTCTATTTCATCAATGCTGATTCCACAGTCCGGGCAGGAAAAGCTTTGACTGAAGTTAATCTGTTCTCCGCCAATAATATCCACCTGTAATAATCCATCTGCTAACTCTAGTACATTTTCGATGGAATCTGTTAATCTTCGTTCGATTCCCTCTTTTACTACCAGACGATCTACTACAATTTCAATATTATGCTTATTATTCTTTTCTAGCTTAATGTCTTCTGTAAGTTCGTACATATTTCCATCTACTCTCACTCTTACATAGCCGCTTCTTTTCGCCCGGTCAAATACTTTTTCATGCTCACCCTTACGGCCACGAACCACAGGTGCGAGCAATTGAATCTTTGTACCTGCCTCCATGCTCATTATCTGATCCACCATCTGGTCTACGGTCTGTTTCTTTATTTCTTTTCCGCACTCTGGGCAATGTGGAATACCAATTCTCGCATAAAGCAAACGAAAATAATCATAAATTTCCGTTACCGTTCCCACAGTAGAACGTGGATTACGGTTCGTCGATTTCTGGTCAATCGAAATTGCCGGTGATAAGCCCTCTATCTTTTCTACATTCGGTTTTTCCATTTGTCCTAAAAATTGACGTGCATAGGAGGACAGTGATTCCATATATCTTCTCTGTCCTTCTGCATAAATCGTATCAAATGCCAAAGAGGACTTTCCAGAACCTGACAGTCCTGTCAGAACCACCAATTCGTCCCTCGGGATATCCAAATCTACATTCTTTAAATTATGTTCATTTGCACCCCTGATTTTTATATATTCCTGTTTTGGAAGCATCTTGGGTAATCTTCTATCCATTTTTTTGCCTTTCTATTCGTTTTACTCTAACTCTGCCAAGTGTTTCTTCAGTTCAACCATTTTATCTCTTAGTTCTGCTGCCGCTTCAAAGTTCAAATCTGCCGCCGCTTTCTTCATTTTCTTCTGAATATTTGCCACTAATTTTTCCAGTTCTTCGCGTTCCATGGATTCAGGATCCTTATCAAACTTAAACTCTTCTTTGGCAATTACCTTCGAAATACTGATGAGGTCACGTACCGCTTTCTGAATCGTCTGAGGCGTAATGCCATGTTCTTCATTATATTTCTGTTGAATCTGACGCCGGCGGTTCGTTTCCTCAATCGCAATTTTCATAGAATCTGTCATATTGTCCGCATACATGACAACATGTCCTTCTGCATTACGGGCAGCACGTCCCACTGTCTGAATCAGGGAGGTTGAAGAACGCAGGAACCCTTCTTTATCTGCATCCAAAATCGCAACCAGTGCAATCTCCGGAATATCCAATCCTTCACGCAGTAGATTAATACCCACTAATACATCAAAAACATCCAGTCGCATATCACGAATAATCTCTGAACGTTCCAGCGTATCAATATCGGAATGCAGGTATTTCACCCGAACCCCTACTTCTTTCATATAATCTGTCAAATCCTCTGCCATTCGTTTGGTCAAGGTTGTAACTAGTATCTTATTTTTCTTCGCTGTTTCCTTCTTGATCTCACCTATTAAATCATCTATCTGTCCCTCAACCGGGCGCACCTCTATCTCCGGGTCCAATAATCCAGTTGGTCGAATGATTTGTTCTGCACGTAAAAGTTCATGTTCTTCCTCGTACACATTTGGTGTTGCAGATACAAACAATAACTGGTCAATATGATTTTCAAATTCACTAAATTCCAGTGGTCTGTTATCCATCGCAGAGGGAAGTCGAAACCCATAATCTATCAGTGTTCTTTTTCGAGAATAATTTCCGGCATGCATTCCCCTGATTTGTGGAACCGTAATATGGGATTCATCAATCATGATGAGGAAATCATCTCCAAAGTAATCAATCAGTGTAAATGGCATCGCACCCGTTTCCATGGAGCTCAGATGCATGGTATAATTTTCAATACCAGAGCAAAATCCCGTTTCCCGGAGCATCTCAATGTCAAAATTGGTGCGTTCCGAAATACGCTGAGCCTCTAATAATTTATCTTCACCTTTAAAGTATTTTATACGTTCTTCCAATTCTTTTTCTATCTCTTTACAGGCATTCTCTATCTTTTCCTTTGGTACTACATAATGAGATGCCGGAAAGACTGCAATATGTTCCAAAGTTGCATGGAGTTTGCCCGTCAATGGCTCCACTTCTGCAATACGGTCTATCTCATCACCAAAAAACTCAACGCGAAGCATATAATCTCCACCCTGTGCTGGATAAATCTCTACGACATCACCATGCACACGGAAAGTACCTCTGTTCAAATCCAAATCATTACGTGTATATTGAATACTGATTAATTCGCGAATAACATCATCACGGTCCTTATTCATACCCGGACGTAAGGAGACAATCATTCCCTGGTAATCCTCTGGGCTCCCCAGTCCATAAATACAGGATACACTGGAAATAACAATGACATCTTTTCGCTCGGACAAGGAAGCTGTCGCAGATAATCGCAACTTATCAATCTCATCATTAATTGAGGAGTCTTTCGCAATATACGTGTCACTCGACGGTATATAGGCTTCCGGCTGGAAATAATCATAATAACTAACAAAATATTCCACTGCATTGTTGGGAAAGAATTCTTTAAATTCGCTATATAACTGTCCAGCAAGTGTTTTATTATGTGCAATAATTAAAGTCGGTTTATTCATTTGTTGAATTACATTTGCCATAGTAAAAGTCTTACCAGAACCGGTAACACCCAATAATGTCTCAAACTGATTGCCCGCCTTGAACCCTTCCACTAATTCCTTAATTGCCTGTGGTTGGTCTCCTGTTGGCTGGTATTCCGAAACCAATTCAAAATGATCCATCAAACTCCACCTTTCTCCTACCAAAAATAAAATATACCATGCAAGATAGTATAGCACAATCTCGCATGGTATGCAAACATTTGTTCTGATAAGTTTTATTGTTTATTTTCGGTTTCTTTTTGCGTAAGGCTTTCTTTTATAATTTCCTGCGCCCTTATAAGTTGATTATCCCTGCCATTTTTCAAGTATGTTTCCACATCAAATTTCAACTCTTCATCTGGTTCAATTCCTACTTTGTGAATACACACACCACTTGGTGTATAGTATTTGCTAACCGTAAGCTTTACCGCTGAACCATCGCTTAAAGCGATAATCCTTTGTACAATACCCTTTCCAAATGTCGTCGTTCCAAGCAGTGTACCTATCTTATAATCTTTGATGGCTCCTGCCAGAATTTCAGAGGCACTCGCACTGTTTCCATTTACCAGCACGACCAGTGGAACCTGTATTTCACGACTTCCGTCGCAGGTGTATTCTTCTCTATTTCCGTCCTTATCCTCGGTATATACGATAAGACCCTTTGGCAATATTTGTCTTGCAATCTCATTAACCGTTGCAAGATTTCCTCCCAGATTATCACGCAAATCGAGAATCAGACCTTTCATCCCAGTTTCTTTCTCCATTGCAAAAGCTTCTGTAAATTGGTCAATCGTCACATCATCAAACTCTGTAATCTGAATATAAGAAATCCCACCATCTAAGGTTTTATGCGTTACCGTAGGGCTTTCAATCTTCTGTCTGGTCACTTCCACTTCCACCGGATCGGTTTCATTTTCACGAAGCATTGTCAATTTTACGGTTGTTCCTTCCGGCCCTTTTACTTTGCTGATTACTTCCTCTAATGTAAGTCCTTTTACATATTCATCTTCCACTTTATAGATATAATCTCCGGCAAGCACGCCATCTGCTTCTGCCGGACTTCCCTCCATGACTTTAGAGATACGTGCCATTCCGACATCCATATCCATTCCTATATAAGCTCCAATTCCATAATAGATTCCTTCGGTCTGTTGCTTTATATCCTCCAGCTCCTCTGCAGAATAGTAGGTTGAATATGGGTCACCCAGCGCATCTATCATACCGTGATATGCTCCATCCTGCAAAGTCGTCGTATCTGTTCCATCCAGATAATAACCATCTATTGTATCCTGTAAAATCTGCATTTTCTGCATGGTTTTACTATTAACGACGCTTTCCTCAGAACCGTTCTCTGTGGTTGCCAATGTCTTGGTACTAATCGCGCTGTCTGCATTTAAACTGCGATTTACTACAAACGCAACTCCGGTAATTGCCACTGCCATAACTAATCCGGCAAGTACCCCCCGCCAAAACGGCTTATTATTTTGAACTTCATGTTCCATATACATAACCTTCTTTATATAATGTCTTTTTTTATAGTCCTTCTCTTTACTTAGATATATAATTCCACGGGCTCACATAGCTTCCATTTAATCGTACCGAGAAATGCAAATGTGGACCTGTGGATCTTCCAGTTGAGCCAACCGATCCGATTCTCTGCCCCTTAGTGACTTCTTCCCCTTCTGAAACGCCCAGTGCGGAAGCATGCATATAAATGGTATACAGTCCATCGCCATGGTCAATCATCATATAATTTCCCATGGTACTGCTATAACTTGCTGCCACCACTTTTCCATCATACGCTGCTATAATAGGAGAACCACTCGGTGCTGCCAAATCGACACCATTATGAAATTGTTTTACCCCAAGCGTTGGATGAATACGATAACCGTAGTCATCTGAAACTCTCTTAAAGGACGGCGCCGGAAACGAGAAAATACCACCATCATATTTTCGAACCGCCTGATTTTCTTCTTCCAGTTTCTTCTTTTCTGCTGCAACTGCTGCTTCTAATGCTGCTATAGAGGCATTTTGTGCTGCAATTTCAGCCTCATATTCTTTTACTAACTGCGATTTATTCGAAATATCTGCTTCATAGACACCGATTTCCTGCTCTTTTGCCGAAATAAGAGTCTGCATGGATGCCTCTTCTGCTTTCGCATCTGCCTTTGTTTCTTCCAGTGTTGCCTGTTCCTCTTCCAATTCTTTTTTAAACTGGTCGATTGCTTCCTTCGTATCTTTATATTCCTGTAGTTTTTTCCTATCGTAGGCAGAAAGTTTTTCCACATATTCATTTTTGTTTAAAAACTCACCAAAGGACTTGGACGTAAGTATCATCTCTACATACATTTTGTCGCCACGTTCATACATAAACTTGATACGTGCCTTCATGTCTTCATACTGTTCCTTTTCTATCGCCTCAGCCTTTACAAGCTCTGCCTTTGTCTCTGTTATTTCTTTTGTTTTTTCATCAATCTTTTCATTCAGAGCATCCAGTTTCTCTTGAATACTATTTAAACTTGTATCTAATTGTTTCACATAACTGGATAAATCTTTCTTTGAGCTTTCTAAAGACTGTAATATTTTCTTAACATCCGTTACTCCGGATTGTAAACTTTCTTTTTGTTTTTGTGCGTCTGATATTTGGCTTTCTTTTTCCTTGATACTGTCATTCGTAAGCTCTGACGACGATGTTGCATATGCAACCTGTATCTGCAGACAAGAAAGAACTAGTGTAATGCACAGTAACACACAAGTATTTCGCTTCCATTTTCTCATGCACAAATCCCATCTAGTCATTAACAACTATACTCTTAAATGTTTTCTAACGGTAATAAAGCTTCCTATAAAGCCGATGCCAACACCCATCGCAATGGATACAGGTGTCAATGTTGCAAAAATTGTCTGCACCGGTAAAAATTGTAAAATAGAATTCAAAATCTGGAACTTTGTTGCTACATAATCCACTACATTATTGTACACAAAGAAAATAATAACCAGTGGAAGTGCAGAGCCGAAAAGTCCAATGATAATGCCTTCAACTACAAAGGGTGCACGCACGAAGAAATCCGTCGCGCCAATGTATTTCATAATTTCAATTTCCTCTTTACGAACAGAAATACCAATGGTAACCGTATTACTGATGAGGAATACGGATACTGCGAGTAGTATTGCAATGATGCCTACGGATACATAGCCTATCAGCTTATTTACCCCGCTCAGTGTGTTTGCTGTTACCTCCGATTTATTTACTTCACGCACTCCATCAATAGACTCCAGGTAAGTAACTAAATCTGCCTGTTGTGATACATCATTCAAATAAATTTCATAATTTGCAGAATCTGCTAACGGGTTTTCCGTAAACCCATCTGAATATTCACCCAGATATTCATCTTTAAAGGAATTCCATGCTTCATCAGCGGATACATATACCACTTTGGAAACTGCTGTTCTTTTTTGAATCATATTTCCAATTTCCACAATACGGTCTTCAGAAATTCCTTCATCAAAAAATACGGTAACGGAGACCCCTTCCTCCGCTGTCTGCACAATATTTTGAAAATTGGCAATAACAGCATAGAATAATCCAAATAAAAACAGACATGCACTGATGGTTGCAATGGAAGCCAGCGAAAACCACTTATTTCTAAATATACTAATTACACCTTGTTTTAATGTATAAAAAAATGAACTAATCCTCATCGATATAACCACCCTTTTCCTCGTCACTCACAATAACACCCTTTTTCATTGTGATAACTCTTTTCTGCATGGCATTAACAATCTCTCTGTTATGGGTTACTACCAATACGGTAGTTCCATTCAAATTGATTTGTTCCAGCAACTTCATGATATCCCATGAGTTTTTAGGGTCAAGGTTTCCAGTCGGCTCATCTGCTAGTAAAATAGGTGGTTTATTTATCAGCGCCCTCGCCAATGCAACTCTCTGCTGCTCTCCACCTGATAATTGTTTTGGTTTCGCTTTGTATTTGCCCGCCAGACCTACCGTAGAAAGAATGGACGGAACATTCTTACGTATTTCTCTTGTCGGTACCTGAATAATACGTTGTGCAAAGGCAACATTCTCATATACATTTCTATCTTTTAGCAAACGGAAATCCTGAAAAACGACTCCCATATTCCTTCTGAATTTAGGAACCTTTCTTCTTTTTAGCTTCTCAACATCCGTTCCATTCACCGTAATTCTACCTTCAGTCGGTGTCAGTTCACGAAGCAGCAATTTAATTAATGTAGATTTCCCCGAGCCACTGTCACCTACAATAAATACAAATTCGCCTTTCTTTATCTGAAGATTTACACCATTTAATGCCGGTGCTCCTGTTGAATAAGATTTGCTGACGTCTTCTAACCGAATAATTTCATTACTTGTTGTTGTTTTCTTTCCTTTTTTATCGACACGTTTCTTCGTGTTGTCTTTGGTTCTCAACATTTCCACCTCTACCTGCTTTTAATATTCAAATGTTTCCATATATTTCATGTATTTCACTACCATAAGCGCAATTTTAAATGTTATTGCATCTTCAAATACTCTTAAGTCCAAATTGGTACTCTTTTGTAATTTATCCAAACGATATACCAGTGTATTTCTATGAATAAACAGCTGTCGTGAAGTTTCGGATACATTCAAACTGTTTTCAAAGAATTTATTTATCGTTGTCAGTGTTTCCTCGTCAAAATCATCTGGACTCTTGCCCCCAAAGATCTCTTTAATAAACATTTTGCAAAGCGGAATCGGCAACTGATAAATCAAGCGGCCAATACCCAGTTCGCTATAAGCAATGATATCTCTTTCATCGAAGAAAATTTTTCCAACATCAAGTGCCATTTTCGCCTCTTTATAGGAGCGGCTGACTTCTTTAATCTCATTCACAATTGTACCATAAGCAACATGGACATTTCCAATTCCTTCTTTTGCCAAAATTGCTTTAATAGACTTTAATGCTTTGTCAATCTCTTTTGTAGCATCTATCTCACTCAGTTCTTTTACCACAATGATACTGTTCTCATCTACTGCTGTAACGAAATCCTGATTATTTCCAATATTTGTTCTTACTGCTTCCAGGGCATTATTATCTTTTGCAATCCCCGATTCGACAATAATTACAACCCGCTTTGCATCCGTCTGAATATGCAGCTTTTTGGAACGGCTGTAAATATCTACGAGCAACAGATTATCCAGCAGCAGGTTTTTAATAAAATTGTCCTTATCAAAACGCTCCTTATACGCTATCAGCAAGGTCTGAATCTGGAATGCTGCCATCTTGCCTACGGTATATGCATTTTCCCCTGCACCACCTACAATTAATATATATTCAATCAACGCATCATCATAAACCTTAAAATATTGACAGCCTTGTACTTCCTGGCTATCCGCAGGTGACTTTACAAACTCCGTCACTGCTCTTTCTAAATCTGCTGTTTCCTCCATGGTTGATGCTATTGACTTTCCGTCAACATCAATAACCGTAAACTCCAGTCTGGAAATTGCTTTCATTCCCTCTACTGTATTTTGCAAAATCTGATTCGATATCATACCCATGCTCCTTCTTATAAATACATTCTACTATATATCTTTTCTATAACCCCAAAAAAATTCCCATCTAAAACTTGCTTTCTTTTTGATTTTACTGCATCCATTTTTTATTTTAATATATTGTAACAAAATAATCTATAGTTTTTTCACTGTTTTTTATGCAATTTTCATAAATAGAAACAGAGTAGGTGGCCTACTCTGTTTTATCATTGTTATACTTCGAAACCCTTCTCTTAAAAAGTTTACGATAAAACCATTCCAAAAGCTTAAAAGACTGGATTCCTTTTTTCGTTTGGATTGTACTGTGTTCTGGCAAAGCAAGCCAAACATTTGCATTTATTTTTTTCTTATTTTCATACATGAGTTGTTCCTGTAGCGGATATGGAAATTTTGAAACAATTACCGTCGGAACAATATCATTAATCTCATTAATAAAGGAATCAATGCCTGTAGAAACATCCTCCAGCACATACTGACCAATAATTAAAAGATTGGATTGCATTTCATGCAGCCTTGCTTTTAAATACTCCATCTGTTGTTCACTATCTGCCAGCAAATATACGGTCTTGCGGTTCCACGCTAGACGATGAAAAAATTCCTGTAGGAATTCCCCATTTTCAACCTCTTTCAACCGATTTCTTGTTGCATTATCTGCTGCACGTAAAATATCCGTTTCCCCAAAGATAGTCATGTCCATGGATTCAATCCATTCTTTATGCTCTGGGTTTTCTGCAGCTTCTACAAGTATCTGGGTCGAGATAACAGAAATTGTATTTAGTGCACCATTATTTAAGTAGTGATTGGATATCTTTAACGATTCCTTTAGGCTATAATCTGTTAGCGATATTCCAAGTAAGTTAATTTTTTTCATATGTCCACCTTCTCAGATACTGCTATAGTATAGCAAATCGATTAGTCGATTTCAACAAATATTATTTGTAATTTATTAATTTTATATGATTTATTCACATAAAATTACAGACAAGTTCGCATTCTTAACACTACATATGAGTTCTGTCCTATTACATAAATAGCTGCATTATCATAAATGCCAGGCATAAGATAACACTAATTACAAGTGAAACGGTAATCATTCTGCCTTTTCCTGTTTTACGTTCTTTCCAGATATGAGTGAGTATTCCACTTCTATTTTCATTCTTTGCAATCCATACCAGAATACAAGCTGCAATTGCGGTTGTAATGGTAGCCACTATCATGCTTGCGCTTATAGTCATAATTAAATCTTCTGTGGCAAGGCTTTCTGCAGATGCTTCCGCCAGTGACGGCATCCACTTTTCGCTTACGTATAGCATAATGACTGTATTTGAATTGAAAATCACATGATAAACGACTGAACCCCACATACTTCCCGTTACCTCTTTTAAAAGCACCAGAAGGAAACCAATTACAAATGCATAGATGGTCTGGTTGAAATTCATATGCATCAAGCCAAATAGAAAAGCAGAAAAAAACATTGCCTGTATTGCATTACCACTTCTGCGGTAACCCGTATGCACAATTCCCCGGAATACCAGTTCTTCACAAACCGGTCCAAATATTCCCATTAAAAAAAGCATTACCAAAAAAGGCATAGACAGAATATCTGCACTCATTTCAGCTACTACATTATCCGAAAACAGCATGGTAAATGCATTTATTGTTGTAACCAGCGGCATTGTCAGATAGGTAAATAAAATAATCATAAATACCGTCGATATTTTTATCGGCTTAAATACCAGAAGTTCTCGCAAATGCGAATGCGTGGCCAATACAAACAGTAGTGCAGGCACTACTAATATCATTTCACTCAAAATTAAATTCGAAACAATTCCAATTGAAATATAGTTATAAAATAATCCTAATAAAAAAACAATTACAAATTCTGTAAGAATTGTAATTAAAAACATTCCATTTACTTTTTTACTGTTCATACCAATCCTCTAACGTATAATCGGGCAAATGTGTCTTTAGAAATACATACTTTTCCGAAGCAAATACGGATTGCCTGTATTGCAGACAACCCGCTTTCCATATCTGTTCACTTTTGTATTAATCGTTCATCATAAAGTCGACAATTTTTGTGATGTCTTCTGGTTCATAAGCAATAATTTCCAATTCTCCAATGGTTCCGTCCGAGAAAATGTTTGCTAATGATACATATTGTGATAATTTTGATTTTAAGTTCAAACGATCACCTTCGCCTGTTACCAATTCTACTTTTCCGGCACAGCTGTCTACTACACTAAAGAATTTTTCAATGTTTGTAATGTTTTTAACTTTCATTTTTATATCTCCTTTATTTTATATTATTTTTTGGTTATACTTTTCTCATTAATCTGAATACGTCCTGCCTTCAGCAAATGACCCACTGCACGTTTAAATTCATTTTTACTCATCTGCATCTCGCGGTTTATAACTTCTGGAATTGCTTTATCCGTAAAGGGTAATACACCATCAAAGCTGTCAATCACCTGCAATACCCGTTCCGCATCTTTGGAAATCTGAAGATATGCTTTCTCACGAATGCTCAAGTCTAATTTTCCATCTTCTTTTACGCCGGTAACACGAGCCTGAATATCATCTCCAATGTTTACCTTTCCATATAACTCTTTCTTTGGAATTAATCCTGAATACTTATTGTCTACCGCTACAAAAGCACCGAATTCCTCACTTGTTTCATATACGCGTCCTTGTACCTGATCATCCTTTTTATACGGGCTATCCAATTGCAAGTATTTGTATACATTCATTGTAGCACAGAGTCTACTACTCTTGTCAACATAGAGTGCTACCAGACACTTCTCATTCTCAGCGACCTTTCTAGTCTGCTCCTTAAACGGAAGTAATAAATCCTTTTCCAAACCCCAGTCCAGAAAAGCACCAATCTTTCCAACTTCCACTACCCGAAGCTCTGCGACCTGCCCTAAAGTAAGCAGTGGTTCATTTATCGTTGCAATCAAACGATCCTTGGAGTCTTTATATACAAATACCTCTATACCATCCCCAACACCCGCAGACTCCGGCACCTGTTTCTTTGGAAGAAGAACTCTTTCATTTGCATCTGCGTTCTTATCCGTTGCAAGATAAACGCCAAATTCAACTTCTTTTATAATTGTTAATTTCTGTTTTAAACCTAATTCTATCATTTTTATTTATCCTTGTCTTTCCGTTCACTCGTTCCCGGCAATGTAAAGCATGCTCTACAAGCTTTGCACTGTCGTATATTAGTAGTATTATCCTCAGTATAGCTTATCATGGATGGTATTACAAGTTTTTAACTTTAAAATCTATCTGCTCAACTCCACTATTGCATATACCTCTTCTGCTTCATTGCATAAAGAAATTGTATATTTCCCGTATTCTTTTGCCACTTTTGCGATCATCTGATTCCCCAGCAATGCGGATTTCTTATATTCTGCACGCATCCGGCGTACTGCAAAATCTTTTTCCACATACTCCATAGCTATTCTGAGATATTGTCCATTATTCACGTGGTGGTTCGTATCCAGGTGATATGGCTTAATTTCAATTGGGCTCTGACTCTCATACCCCTCTGGCATTGCGATTTTACGTGGTGCATAGTCCATCGGAAGCTTTTCCTCCAGCACATAGCCCTCTACCATCTCCGGCAATAACCGGTTTGGTCTTTCAGTCTCCAAATTCATAAGTGTCCATATCGAATTGGCAAATGCTATTTTTTCCCCTCTTTCATCCTCAATATAGAAATTACGCATTCCTATAAATCCTTTAAAATCATACGGGAACGTTGCTACCTTAATTTTCTCTCCAAATACCGGATAACGTACTACATCAATCTGCCAAGAGGATAATACCCATGCCAGACTGCGTTCCGCCAGATATGCAATACCCAGTCCTAAATCCTCCGAATGAAAGGTACTGCAGTCCTGAAAATAATCCAGAATAGATTCCAATGTCATCCTTCCGTTTGCATCTACCTCACTATATCTCACTCTGCTTTCAAAACTATACATTTCAGTCTCCTCCGCCTTCCCCCCTACTCGAATTTTCTCTTTTTGTCCCAAAATGAGAAAATCCCTAACAACGATGATTGTTAGGGGATTTTTTAACTGGGCTACCAGGATTCGAACCTGGAGATGACGGAGTCAGAGTCCGTTGCCTTACCGTTTGGCGATAGCCCATCATATTACACAAAACTAGTTGAATGCAACTATGTAAATCGCACTCAACTAGTATATCTGATTTTTTTTTTTTATGCAACTACTTTTTTAGATTTTTTACAAATTTTTATAAGAACGTTTTTATAAGAAGTTTGCAATATGACATTTCCGTCTTAAACTTCAAAAATCAAATCTGCATAAGTAGGCATTGGCCAAGCTTCTTTATCAACAATCATCTCCAGAGCATCTACCGGCATCCTTAACGCATCCATTGCATCTTTTACTGTATCTTTATAGAAGAATGCCTGCTCCTTGCCGTCTTCCATTGCACTGGCTTGTTTTTCTACTGCAGATAAATTAACCAATGCGTCTTTCGCAGCTTTCAAGTATGTAGAAACATCTCTTAATAAGCCTTCCTGAACAGATGCATCTGCACCGGCTTCTTTCACTGCAATTACTGTATTTGCCAATTCATTGGAATACCTCATAACAGCAGGAATGATTTGTTTGGAGGCCATATCAATCATGGTTAATGCTTCAATATTAATTGTCTTTGCATAGGTTTCATATAATACTTCTTCACGTGATTCCAGTTCCGGTTTTGTAAAGATACCGAATTTTTCAAATAATGCAACTGCCTTAGGAGTGGTTAATGTTTCAACCGCTTCTACCATTGATTTAATATTTGGAAGTCCACGTTTTTCTGCTTCTGCTACCCATTCCTCGGAGTATCCATTGCCATTAAAGATGATTCTCTGATATTTTGACATATATTCTTTGATCAAATCATGTACAGCCATATCAAAATCTTTTGCATTTTCAAGAATATCGGCTGCTTCACAGAAAGCTTCTGCGACAATTGCATTTAATGTCGTATTTGGACTTGCAATAGAATCTTCGGAACCAACCATACGGAATTCAAATTTATTACCGGTAAATGCAAATGGCGATGTTCTGTTTCTATCGGTTGCATCTTTTTGGAAATCCGGAAGTGTAGAAACGCCTGTTTCCAGGATTCCACCTTCTTTACATGTATTTGCAACACCTGTTTCTACTAATTGCTTTACGACATCTTCTAATTGTTCTCCAAGGAACATCGAAATAATTGCTGGTGGTGCTTCGTTTGCACCAAGTCTGTGGTCATTACCAACATTCGATGCACTCTGACGAAGCAAATCTGCATGTGTGTCAACTGCCTTCATGATGCAGGCAAGCACTAATAAGAACTGGATATTCTCATTTGGAGATGTGCCTGGGTCAAGTAAATTCACGCCATTATCCGTTGTAATTGACCAGTTATCATGTTTACCGGAACCATTCACACCTGCGAATGGCTTCTCATGAAGTAGGCATCTGAGTCCATGCTGTCCTGCAATTCGTTTCATAGTTTCCATTACCAATTGGTTATGATCAACTGCAATATTTGCTGATTCATAAATAGGAGCCAGCTCATGCTGTGCAGGCGCAACTTCATTATGCTGTGTTTTAGCCGGGACACCAAGCTTCCACATCTCTTTATTTAAGTCTTTCATGAAAGCGCCGATGCGCTCTCTGATAACACCGAAGTAGTGGTCTTCTAATTCCTGTCCTTTTGGAGCCGGAGCACCAAACAGAGTACGACCTGAAAATAAAATATCTTCTCTCTTCAATGCCTTCTTGGCATCAATCAGAAAATATTCCTGCTCCGGACCAACAGATGCGATAACTTTTGTTGCTCCAGTATTTCCAAATAAACGAACAATACGAAGTGCCTGCTGGCTTATTGCTTCCATAGAACGTAGAAGCGGAGTCTTTTTATCAAGTGCTTCCCCTTTATACGAACAAAATGCGGTAGGTATGCAAAGGATGGGACCGGTACCTGCTTCTTTAATAAAAGCCGGTGATGTAATATCCCAGGCTGTATAACCTCTTGCTTCAAAAGTTGCTCTAAGTCCTCCTGATGGAAATGAGGATGCGTCCGGTTCTCCTTTAATTAACTCTTTTCCGGAGAACTCCATAAGCATCGTACCGTCTTCATTTGGACTGGTAACAAAAGCATCATGTTTCTCTGCCGTAATACCTGTTAATGGCTGGAACCAATGTGTATAATGTGTAGCACCTTTTTCCACAGCCCAGTCTTTCATTGCTTTTGCAACGACATCTGCTGCCGCCAGAGAAAGTTCTCCGCCACAGTCCATTACTTTTTTCACTTCAGCAAATACTTTTTTTGGTAAACGTTCTCTCATTGTTTTAAGAGTAAATACATTTTCGCCAAAGATTGCTTCTACGTTTAACTTTTCACTCATCTTCCTATCATCCTTTCACATTCCTCGATATCCGAACTTCCACTTCGTGCGTTTTCGCGTCCTAAAATTGCGAAAAAAAGCGTTCCAAAAAATGATTTTTTTGGAACGCCATCGTTCTTCATATCTTATATTCTATTTCTGAAAGTTACCTTTCATTTCCTATAAGATACAATAATCAGTAAAAAAATGCAAGTACTAATTCAAAAAAAATCCTTAAGTTTTATATAACGTTCCTATTGTACAATGTAACGAACGCATACGTCAATGAAATATTTATGCAGGCAGCATTTCCTGTATTTTAAAGATTTTTTAGTTTTATAATTTCGGTCAGCAGTTTTTCGGCTACTTCTGCCTTTGTCATAAGCGGCAGTTCCACACAGGACTTTTCTGTAATAAGTGTTACTTCATTGGTATCCACACCAAATCCCGCACCTTTGGCTTTTAGATTATTAGCAACAATCATATCTATATTTTTCTTTTCACGCTTTTGTTTCGAATTCTCTACCATATTTTCCGTTTCCATGGAAAATCCACAGATAAATTGGTTTGCCTGTTTATGTTGTCCAAGATACTGCAAAATATCTGTCGTGCGCTCCAGCTCAATCAGCATATCATCGGCATTCTTTTTAATTTTATTATCTGCAATATTTTTTGGACGGTAGTCAGCTACGGCTGCCGATTTAATAATAATGTCTGCCTGAACGGCATTTTCCTTTACCGCTTCAAACATCTCCTGCGCAGATTCCACCTGAATAAAGTTGACAAAAGGGGGCTTTGCAGCACTTGCCCTTCCCGAAATGAGGGTTACACTGGCACCACGCAGCATTGCATTTTCTGCAATCGCATATCCCATCTTACCGGTAGAATGATTGGTAATGAAGCGAACCGGATCCAGTCTTTCCAACGTTGCACCTGCTGTTACCAGAACTCTCATTCCTTTTATATCTTTTTCGTGTGCTATTTCTTTCCGTATATAGTTCAAAAGCGTTTCTTCCGACGGCATTTTCCCTTTGCCAGTGTCGCCGCATGCCAGATAACCGGAGTCTGGCTCGATAATCTCGTAGTGAAACTTTCTCAATTTTTCTATATTATCCTGTACAATCGGATTTTCATACATGCTGGTATTCATAGCCGGAGCGAGCATAATCTTGCATTTGCATGCCATAATCGTTGTGGTAAGCATATCATCTGCAATTCCATTTGCCATTTTACCAATCACGTTTGCACTCGCCGGTGCTATCAGCACCACATCTGCCTTTTGTGCAACTGCGACATGTTCTACACTGTATTGAAAGTTTCGGTCGAAGGTATCTATCAGGCACTTATTGCCTGTTAATGTTTCAAATGTAATGGGATTGATAAAATTTGTTGCATTCTTTGTCATCAGTACCGTCACGTTTGCATGAAGCTTTACTAACATACTTGCTAAATTAGCAATCTTATATGCTGCAATGCTTCCGGTGACTCCCAGAACTATATTTTTTCCTTTTAACATCTGCTGCCTCCCTATCTCACTTTACAATGAATTATGCTTTACTTGATTTTACTTAAGAATTCCTTTTCTTCCATCTTCGCACTTCGGACCGCATCCAGAATCGCTTCTGAAAGAACCGTAGCTGTCAGAGTACCGACCATATTAATATCTGCCTTTACCTTTCCAACTGACATCGCATAAATGGTATCTCCATCTGCCATCGTACCAACCGGATTAATACATCTGGAATATGCAGAACGAGCCATAGAAGCAATCTTATTCATATCGGCTTTATCAAATGCGGCATTCGTAAAAACGGCACCGATTGTAGTATTTGCGCCTTCTGCACCTTCTGCTTTTACCTGAAACATAACTTCCTCGGCATCTGCAAATTCGGTTCTGTCTTCTGTTAACATACCGGCTATTTTTCGTCCAGTCTTATAATCAAAGATATCGCCAACGGCATTTACAACAACTACAGCTCCTACCTTTAGTTCACCAATTTGAACTGCGTAATAGCCAATACCCGATTTTTGCGCTCTGTGTATTCCTAGCAGCTTACCGACGCTTGCCCCGGTACCCGCACCGACATTTCCGGAAATTGCTTCATTTTGTTCTGCATTTTCACAAGCTTTATAAGCCATATCCGCATCCGGTCTTACTTTTCCGTTTCCAATCCCCAAATCAAAAATGCAGGACTGGCAGACCAATGGCACGATTGCATTGGCAACATGCAATCCCTTTCCCCGTTCTTCCAGATATCTCATAACACCACCGGATGCATCCAATCCATAAGCAGAACCACCGGATAATACCAGTGCATGTAAAGAATTTCGGTTTGTAACCGGGCTTAACAGATGAACTTCTCTGGAGGCCGGACCCCCGCCGCTTACATCTACACCACCATTATTTTCCGCATCAAACAGAATCACTGTGACTCCGGTCATTGCATCATAATCCTGTGCATTTCCTATACGGATGCCTTCGATATCTGTTATCTTTATTCTTGTTTTCATTTCTATTTCGCTTCTTTCTTCACACGAAGAATATCATATTCTTCTGCAGGCAAACTTAATTCGATAAAAAGAACCTGTTTTGGATGTGGTGCGCTCTCTACTGCGGCACCCTCTTCATCATACATTCCCTTTACGGTAACCACTATATTCTCGCCATTTGGTTTCATGATTTCAATTGCATCACCCACTGAAAATTTATTTCTTTGTTCAATTCTTGCGTAGCCCTCTTGGGTCACTGAGCCTACGATGCCTAAATAAATATATTCGTTTACATAAGTATTACTGTCATAAATCTGTGTTGTTTCATCTGGTTTTCCAAAATAAAATCCCGTCGTAAATTGACGATAGGTGCATTTGGATATTTCGGAATGGTACCAGTCCATGTTGGCACGATAAGTTTCTTCGGATTCCAGATAGTCATCAATCGCTTTTCGATATGTCCTGGCAACCGTCGCTACATATAGTGCCGTCTTCATGCGTCCCTCTATTTTCAGACTGTCTATTCCTGCCTCCAGCACTTCCGGGATATGCTCTATCATACATAAATCTTTAGAATTGAAAATATAAGTTCCGCGCTCATTTTCATAAACCGGCATATATTCGTTTGGTCTGGTTTCCTCCACCACGGCATATTTCCATCTGCACGGGTGTGTACAGGCTCCCTGATTTGCATCGCGTCCGGTAAAGTAATTACTTAACAAACACCTGCCAGAATAAGAAATACACATAGCCCCATGTATAAAGCTTTCTATTTCCATATCCTCCGGAATATTGGCTCTGATTTCTTTGATTTCTGCCAAAGATAATTCACGGGCAGATACCACGCGTGTCGCACCCAGACGGTTCCAGAATTTATATGTTTCATAATTGGTATTATTCGCCTGTGTACTGATATGAATATCAATCTCCGGGCAGACTTCCTTTGCTATGGTAAACATACCCGGGTCAGAAATAATCAATGCGTCAGGTTTCATTTCCTTTAATTCAGTGAAATATTTCCTTGCGCCTTCCAAATCCTGATTATGTGCAAGAATATTGGCAGTCACATATACCTTTACATTTCTTTCATGGGCAAACTGAATGCCCTCCTTCATATCCTCCATGGAGAAGTTCTTCGCCTTTGCTCGAAGTCCAAAAGCTTCACCTCCCATATATACTGCATCCGCACCAAAGATAACTGCCGTCTTTAACACTTCCAGACTGCTTGCCGGAATCAGCAATTCTATTTCTCTACCGCTCTTACTTACTTTTTTTACTCTTTTTTGTATGGTATTCTCCATCTTAATAACCATGCCTTTCTCTATGCACTTACTTATCAATTCGAATGCTCAGCGTCATCCCATCCCCCACCGGCATTATGGTTGTTTCCAATTGCTCATTGTGTGTCAACTCGTACAAATAGTCCCTCATTCTCGTATGAATGGTTCGGTTTCGCCGGGTCACTGCATATCGGGATTGCAGAATGTCGCCATCCTGCAGCACATTGTCAGATACAATTAATCCCCCCGTTGCAGTGAGCCGCAAAATTTCTGGAAAGAAATTTATGTACTGTCCCTTTGCTGCATCCATAAAGATAAAATCATAGGAGTCTTCCAATCCTTTTAAAATTTCCGTTGCATCGCCTTCAAGTAGTGTGATTTTGTCTTCTTTCCCTGCCTTTGCAAAATTTGTCTTTGCTATGGGTATTCTTTTTTCATATTTCTCTATTGTGGTAATATGGCAATCCCTTGGCGCATATTCACTCATTAACAACGCAGAAAATCCTACTGCTGTACCAACCTCCAAAATCTTCTTTGGTTTCTGCATAGCGAGCAGAAATTTCAGGAGATTCTGTGTTGCTTTACGAACAATAGGAACTTCATCTTTTAACGCTTGTTTTTCTATTTCATCCAGAAATGGAGTATTACCCTTATCAAGTGAATTGATAAAGGTAACCATTCTTTCATCTACTATCATGTCAAACCTCGTTTTGTTACTTACTCTGTTGTTTCTGTGGTAGAATCCTCTGCCATCATATCCGACGCACTATCCGAATTACCGTCTATCGCACTTTCTGTTGCTTCTTCAGAATCCGCTCCCATAATTGCCAGCATTTCTTCTGCTGTCATAGAAGTATTCAATGTATACATTCCCGGCTTTACCATATCCTTATATTCTGATACTTTTTCCTGAACATAAAATAACTTTGCATCATTAATTAGGCCTTGATTTTCCAATAGTTTTGCAATATCCATCAAACTCATGTCATCCGTAATTGCTACGCTTATATCCAACCCGGTCCCCTCTGATACAGGAGGCTCCGCAAATACACGATATCCAAAATTATATGCCACAGTAGCCATTCGAAAAACAAAGACTACAATAACCGCAAGAACAACAAATCTCAAAATTGTACTTACTAAAGTTGCTGTCACATTTCTTCCACTCATTATAAAGTCACGCCTTTCTTAATCAAAGTAAACGCTTTCCGAGATATCTTCATATATTTCCTGCAGCATCCGACAAAACTGTAATTCTGCTGACAAAAAATCGTCTACCATGGGGTTCTCACGAAAAGTTTCGTATTCTGCCTCAAAGGCTTCCATTCTTTCAAGCAAATGTTCGGAATCTTCAGAAGTCTGTAATTCATAATTTTTGATTCGGAATTCATCAATCTTCTGTTTTAACTCTGGCTGCCTGTTTACTCTGTTGACCTGCATCATATAATTCTGATACGTATCTGTATTTTTGATTTTTTGGACAAAGAGTTTTACCTCTCCTTCCATTTCTCTTTCATTACCTGTCATACTGCCAATCTCCATTACATACAATCTCATAAAACCTGTATGTTTTAGACTTCCATAATAATCGGAAGTATCATTGGACGTCTTTTCGTCTTCTTCCATAAGAACTCACTCAGAGAATCTTTGGTTGTCGTCTTTATTTTACCCCAATCCGAAACATTCTTGCTTAGGCAGCGATCCAAAGCATCATTTACTACCCTTCGTGCCTCATCCATTAATTCATCGGATTCCCTGACATATACAAATCCTCTGGATACAATCTCGGGTCCGCCTACTAATATATTGTTGCTGGATTCCAATGCGATTACAACAATCATAATACCGTCTTCTGCCAGATGCTGTCTGTCTCTTAGTACAATATTACCTACATCACCTACACCCAATCCATCTACCAGAATCGCACCAACTGGAACTTTACCGGCAACTGCCGCACCGTCGTTATTTAATTCCAAAACATCTCCAGAGCTTAGAATAAATACATCCTCTTTATCATAGCCAAGCTCTGTCACAATCTTCGCTTGTGCCATGAGGTGTTTGTATTCTCCATGAACTGGAATCGCATATTTTGGTCTGGTCAGTGTATATAATAATTTGATTTCTTCTGCACAGGCATGTCCGGATACATGAACATCTTGAAAGATAACATCTGCACCTTTACGGAATAATTCATTAATTACCTTTGTGACGGATTTTTCATTGCCCGGAATTGGATTCGAGGAGAAAATAATCGTGTCACCCGGCGCGATGGATACCTTCTTATGGGTGCCTCCTGCCATTCGGCTTAACGCCGCCATACTCTCGCCCTGGCTTCCAGTCGTAATGATAACTGTTTTTGCTCTTGGAAAATTCTTTAATTGTTCCACATCAATCAATGTGTTTTCCGGAATATTAAGGCATTCCAGCTTCTGTGCCGTATCAATGATATTTACCATACTACGGCCTTCTACAACTACTTTTCTCCCAAATTTATAGGCTGAATTAATGATTTGCTGAACTCTGTCTACATTTGAGGCAAAGGTCGCAATAATAATTCTTGTATTCTTATGTTCTTCAAATAAGGTATCAAACGTTTTACCAACTGTTTTTTCTGATTGGGTAAAGCCTGGGCGTTCTGCATTGGTACTGTCACACATCAATGCAAGCACTCCCTTTTTGCCGAGGTCAGCAAAACGCTGTAAATCAATGGCATCTCCAAATACCGGAGTATAATCCACCTTAAAGTCACCTGTGTGCACCACGATACCTGCCGGTGAATAAATAGCAAGTGCTGCAGCATCTACGATACTGTGGTTCGTCTTGATAAATTCAATACGGAAACATCCTAAATTAATAATCTGTCCGAATTTCACTACTTTTCTTCTAACATTATTGGTTAAATTATGTTCTTTTAATTTGTTTTCAATAATACCCATCGTAAGTCTTGTGGCATAAATCGGAACACTCATTTCCTTTAAAATATATGGAAGTGCACCAATATGGTCCTCGTGTCCATGCGTAAATACAAATCCTTTTACTTTATCGATGTTATCCTTCAAATAGGTAACATCCGGTATAACCATATCTATTCCCAGCATATCATCTGTTGGAAAGCTCAGACCGCAGTCTACCACAACAATACTATCCTCATATTCAAAGGCAGTAATGTTCATACCGATTTGCTCCAAGCCTCCCAATGGAATTATTTTCAGCTTGGAACCATTTTCATTTTTCGTTTGTTTCAATCAATTTTCCTCCTACATTCTTCACAATACCCATATAGCTTCACCTCATGATCGGTAACAGAAAAACCTGTAGTTTCTGCAATCTTGCCCTCTAGTTCCTCCAGTAAATCGTCCTGGAAAGACAAAATGCTTCCACAACCCAAACAAATCAAATGATGATGATGGTGGTGTCTTGTTTCTTCTTCGCCCAAATCACCGATTTCATAACGAACGTAGCCATCATCTAAATTGATTCGATCAATTAAGTGTAACTCTAAAAGTAATTGTATTGTTCTATAAACAGTAGCTAATCCAATCTCTGGATAGTCTACTTTTACTAGCTCATATATCTCTTCTGCTGTCAGATGCTTGTCCGGGCAAGCCGATAACGCTGTAAGTACAAGCACTCGCTGTGTCGTTATCTTCAATCCTTTTTCCCTTAGGATTTTTTCAAATTGTTCTCTGTTTACTGACATTCTCTTCTCCGGTCTTTTTATTCCTCTTCTGTCACAAATTCTATATCATCCAATAAGCTTTCAAACATCTCTGCTACTGCATTCAGTTCCTCTTCCTCGGATACGATTTCATAATTTGCCTCGATATCTTCATCGGAAGACAAGTCCTTGAGGATTAAAGCCTCCCCATCCCCTTCTTCCTGGTCTGTAACTAAAATATAATTTATATTATTAATCCTGGTCTGTTCCAGAATAAAGAAATCTACGGTTTCTCCACTATCAAGTGTAAATGCTAATTTTTCCAATATGGTACTCCTATTCATTCTTACTATTTTTCTGTTGATTACTTCTTAAGTCCAAAAAACCTTGCAAAATAAAGACAGCAGCAATTTGGTCTACATAATTGCCCCTATTTTCTCTTCGTATTCCTGCTTCCATCATTGCCTTATCTGCAGCAACTGTGGTCAGACGTTCGTCCCACATCGTAACCTGTAATCCCGTTCTTCTCTCCAGCATTTCTTTAAAAGCCAGCGACTTTTCTGCCCGTTCACCTATAGAATCATTCATATTCTTAGGTAATCCAAGTACAATTTCACTCACTTCATATTCCACAATTAATTCTTCGATTCTTGCTAATGTCTGTCTCAATTTATCTTCCGATTTTCTTCTTACAATCTCAATACCCTGAGCCGTAATAAGAAGCGAATCACTTATCGCCACACCAACTGTCTTCGAGCCAAAATCCAAGCCCATTATGCGCATAAACGTATCTCCTGTTTTCTAATTCCAATGATTATTCTTAATATATTCCTTGAGCATTTCTTCTACTAATTCGTCACGTTCTACTTTCATAATTAAGCTTCTGGCATTCTTATAGCTGGTAATATAAGTCGGGTCACCTGACATAATATAACCAACAATTTGATTTACCGGATTGTACCCTTTCTCTGTCAATGCTTCGTAAACTGCTGAAAGTACTACCTTTACTCCCGTTTCAGGTTCCGCTTCTACTTTAAAAAATTGTGTATTTCCCAGGTCCTGCATCTTATCACATCCTTTGTCCTAATCTATTCCGCTTCACGTATACATAATTCTATCTTACTCTAATTAAAGCGAAAATTCAATGCAAAAGCACAAAGTTCAAGTTTATTAAGAAATAATTCTGGTCATTAACATAATATCCTTTTGCAAAAATTCCTCTATTTTCCCGCATTTTATCCGGTTAGATAGGTTTTCCTCACTCTGTACTGCGACCTTTACATACTGTCTGGTATGTCCAATCCAATAGTGTTTTCCCTCTATTACTTTTTCCTCTTCAAACAATACTTCTTCCACCTGATTCAGATAATATGCTCTAAATTCTTCAGATTGCTTCTTTTCCATAGACAGCAGTTCATTACTACGCTGCATTTTTACCGTATCCAGCACCTGATTCTTCATAGCTGCTGCCACGGTTCCCTCTCGTTTGGAGTATTTAAATATGTGCATTTCATAAAACTGAATCTTATCCAGAAATTCTTTGGTGGTCAGAAATTCCTGCTCCGACTCTTCCGGGAATCCTACAATTACATCGGTTGTAATCGCCGGATGGTCAAAGTACCTCCGTAGCAATTCCACTTTTTCATAGTATTCGCCCGCAGAATAATGTCTATTCATTCTTTTCAAAGTTTCATCACATCCACTTTGCAAAGACAGATGAAAATGCGGACACACCTTTGACAATCTACATAGGGCTGCTGCAAATTCCTCTGTGATAATACGCGGTTCCAAAGAGCCAATACGGATACGTTTAATTCCTTCTATCTGGTGTATCTGTTGAATCAGGGACAGTAAATATCCTTTTCTCTGCGCAATATCTTTTGCATTATGTGTTTGTGCATTCAGATAATCATCACTGTCTTTCTCCACAAAATCAATGCCATAAGAACTGATATGGATACCCGTCAGTACTACTTCCTGGTATCCTGCTGCAACCAGACCGTTGATTTCCGCCAGTATATTTTGAGCATCGCGGCTGCGCACTCTCCCTCTGGCATACGGAATAATGCAGTAGGAGCAGAATTGGTTACAGCCATCCTGAATCTTGATGTAGGCTCTGGTATGGTCTGCCGTCTGCTTCAGACTCATTTCCTCATATTCATCCGTGTGATTAATATCAATAATGGCATCCTGTGCCGTATGATGCTCCATATATTCCTCTATTATTTTGACAATCTCTTTTTTTCTATTATTTCCAATTGCCAAATCAATACTTGTATCCGCTTCCAGAGCTTCTTTTCCGGTCTGCACATAGCACCCTGTTGCAACTACAATTGCCTCCGGATTCATTTTTTTTGCCTTATGAAGCATCTGTCTGCTCTTTCTGTCTGCAATATTGGTCACACTGCAGGTATTCACAATATAAATATCTGCTTTTTCATCAAATGGTACAATAATATATCCGTTTTCTTGTAACATTTGTTGCATAACATCTATTTCATAGGCATTAACCTTGCAGCCCAAATTATGTAATGCTACACTTTTCATATTATTCCTCACATTTTTTGTATTGTTTTATCATTGACTTTTGCACCCGAAACCATTAGTATAAATACAGAAGGTATGAGTGTTGAACATATGTATTCAACCCTTGAATTTACAACTGCTATTGCAGTTAGGTAGGCTAAAAAAAGGAGGCATTACTCAATGAAAACAGTACAAATTTCATTAAATTCTATTGACAAAGTAAAATCTTTCGTTAATGATGTAACAAAATTCGATTATGATTTTGATTTAGTATCTGGAAGATATGTTATCGATGCAAAATCCATTATGGGTATCTTTAGTTTGGATTTATCCAAACCAATCGATTTAAACATCCATGCAGAAGACAGAGTTGAAGATGTATTAGCAGTATTAAATCCATACATCATCTAATTCGTATCATCAAATCGAAGCTATTTAAAAGCAAGACTTTCGTCTTGCTTTTTTTATGCAATAGAAATTTGCTCTGCACGCTATTTTACTTCAATGACTTCCTGTGTACGCAGTGCCGTTTCTATCATCTCATCAATCTTTTCTTCCAGATTTCTTTCATGGTTCTTAATAACCTTTAAGTTTGGTTTCGTAACCGGATGCTTTGCTACAAATATAGTACAGCAATCCTCAAAAGGTAAAATAGAAGTTTCATAGGTATTAATTTTCTCTGAGATTTCTACAATCTCCTGTTTATCAAATCCAATTAGCGGACGATATACCGGTAATTCGCAGACTTCATTCGTCGCAACCAGACTTTGCATGGTCTGAGAAGCAACCTGACCAATACTTTCTCCGGTAATCAATCCAATACAGCCATTTTCATTCGCAATTCTTTCTGCAATCTTCATCATATATCTGCGCATGATAATCGTAAGTTCTTCATGAGGGCATTTCTCATAAATATAGAGCTGAATATCGGTAAAGTTAATCACATGTAAGTCAATCGGTCCTGAATAACGGGTCACCAGTCTGGCGAGATCTACCACTTTTTGCTTTGCACGTTCACTTGTATAAGGTGGTGCGTGAAAATAGGTAGCTTCCAGTTTTACACCCCGTTTTGAAATCATATATCCCGCCACAGGAGAATCAATGCCTCCGGAAAGCAGAAGCATTGCCTTTCCCGCCGTACCAATTGGCATTCCTCCAGGTCCGGGTATAATAATAGAATAAATGTAGATTTTTTCACGAACTTCTACATTTAAAATAAAGTCAGGCTTGTGTACATCGACTTTTATCTCTGGAAATGCATCTAAGATATTACCTCCCAATTCCTGATTAATCGTCATGGAATCCATTGGGTAATTCTTCCTGGCTCTTCTTGCCTGTACCTTAAAGGTAACATTTTTATCCGGATATGCCTTGTCAATATATCGAATAACATCTTCACTTAATTTTTCAAACCCTTCGTCCTCTACGTGTACAACCGGACAAATACCAGAGATCCCGAAAACAGTTTTCAAATTATCCACGGTTTCTTCAAAATCAAATTCACTGAGTGCTTCCACATAGATTCTTCCCTGTGTTTTAGTTACTTCAAATCGGCCCTCACATCGTTGTAACGCAAAACGAATCTGACGGACCAATGCATCTTCAAATAAATATCTGTTTTTTCCTTTAACGCCTATTTCAGCGTATTTTATCAAAAAAGCGGTAAACATATATGAACTCCTTTTCCTATTTAGTGCCTCATATATTTTCTAAGCATTGGTATCATATCACACAAAGTTTGTATTGTATAGTTTATTTCTTCCATTGTGGTAAACACAGAAAAGCTAAAACGTATTGTGGAATCCAATAAATCCTTTTCCACACCAATTGCCTTCAGGGTCGCAGATATGGTTGGGTGATTAGAAGCACAGGCACTTCCCGCAGATACATAAATGCCCTTTTCTTCGAGTGAATGAAGCATAACTTCACTTCGGATACCACGAATGGAAACACTTACCACATGTGGTGCACTATCCCTTCCCGTCAGACCATTTATCTTCACGTCATCTATCTTAGATACTTCTTCCACAAAATGCTGTTTTATCTGATACATCGTATCTATATCCGTGTCCAGATTCTGGTAAATTTCTTCTACTGCTCTTGCAAGTCCTGCAATTGCCGGTACATTTTCGGTTCCGGAGCGCATTCCTTTTTGTTGTCCACCACCATAAACAATTGGTTTTATCTTAATCTTTTCACTGATATACAGGAATCCAATTCCTTTTGGCCCATGTATCTTGTGACCACTGACGGATAATAAATCAATGCCCATTTTTTTGGGTAAAATCCTAAATTTCCCATATCCTTGTACCGCATCTACATGAAATACAATATTAGAATTAATTCTCTTAATAAGTGCTCCCGCTTCTGCAATCGGCTGTAAAGAGCCTATCTCATTATTGGTATGCATAATGGACACCAGAATCGTATCCTTTCGAATTGCCCTTTGCAGGTCCATAAGGGAAATTATTCCATTCTTGTCCACTGGCAGATAGGTTACGCTAAATCCCTGTGTTTCCAGATACTGCATGGTCTGCATAATCGCCGGATGCTCAATACAGGTCGTAATAAGATGCTTTCCCGCTCTTTGATTTGCCATTGCAGTTCCTATTAACGCAAGATTATCGGATTCCGTACCACCTGAGGTGAAAAGGATTTCCTTTTCATTTACTTTCAGGTTCTTTGCAATGATTTCTTTGGCATAACGAATATAGTTTTCTGCTTCCATTCCTTTATTATGCATGCTGGAAGGATTGCCATAATCTTCACACATTATTTTTGTCATAAGTGCTGCAACATCAGCAAAGCATCTGGTTGTAGCAGAATTATCAAGATACACTTCCATATTACCGGCCTCTCCCCAAACGATAAATTCATAAATTTATCATTTTCTTCTATTAATCTGTATATAATAATATATGCGCACCTTTACACAAGGTTATTTTATTCTTCCAACTGATACATAATCCATGCTAGTGTGGTAAATCCAGCGGTTTCCGTACGTAAAATCCTTTTTCCCAATGTAATTGGTTGAATTCCATTTTCCAACGCTGCCTGTATCTCATTATCTTCAAATCCACCTTCCGGCCCAATAAAAATAGCAACGGACTGTCCCGGTCGAATATTCTCTATGATTTTCTTTGTTTCTGCCATTCCCTCTGCTAATTCATAAGGAATTATCTTCACATCCATATCCTTTGCAAGTGCAACAGCCTCTTTCATGGACATGACCTGGCTTATCTGTGGGATTACACGTCGCTTGCTTTGTTTCGCCGAGGCTTCCGCAATGCCCTGCCAACGTTCTATTTTATTTTTTGCCTTTTTTTCATCTAATTTTACAATAGCACGCTTCGTGGCCATTGGAATAATCTGATGTACACCGAGTTCAACCGCTTTCTGTACGATTAATTCCATTTTATCCGCCTTAGGCAGACCTTGGAATAAATAGACCTGCGAAGGAAGTTCCAGACCATCGTCCTTAATAAACCGCAGCTCGCATATGACAGAATCCTCTGTAAAATCTGCAATCCCACAGCGATAATCTTTTTTATCCATACCATTGCTGACTGCAATTTCTTCTCCGATTTTCATACGAAGCACATTCTTAATATGATTCACGTCGCTTCCAAGAATCGTAACGCGCTTTTCTTCCATTTCAATCTGACCCGGTTCCACAAAAAACTGGTACATTCTGCCCCATACCTTTCTTTAAATGCTCCTAATATCTACTCTTTTTGGGCTGTGACGCTTACCCATTCACCCTGGTAAGTTATTTCGAGTACTTTTAGGCCTGCCGCCTTTACGGCTTCCACAACCGTAGTTTCCTTATCATCAATAATACCGGAGGTAATATAGATGCCACCCTTTTTCAGCTGATTTACAATCACCGGTGTCAGGAGCACCAGTACATCTGCTAGAATATTTGCGACAACAATGTCATAACACTCATATCCCACAGCATCCTGCGTTGCTCTATCTGAGATTAAATTACCAATCATTACTTCAAAGCTGCCTTCTGTAATTCCATTTACTTCCATGTTCTCATGTGTTGCCGTAATGGCACATGGATCAAGATCGGTTCCTTTTGCGCTATGTGCGCCATACATCAGTGCAATGATTCCAAGTATTCCACTGCCGCAGCCAACATCCAAAATGTCTGTTGTGCCGGTTACATATTTCTTAATTTGGCGAATGCATAGCTGCGTCGTTTCATGCATGCCGGTTCCAAATGCAGTACCCGGGTCAATATGCAGAATTTTCTTGTCTTTATCTTCTTCCTTTACCTGCTCCCAGGATGGAATTACTAATAAATCATCAATATAGAACTGGTGAAAGTATTGTTTCCAGTTATTAATCCAGTCAATATCCTCTGTTTCCGATACCTTTACGGTCCCCTCTCCTATATCCAAAAACTGTTTCAATTCCTCAAGTTCTTCCTGCACCTTCTGAATAATTACGGATTCTGCGGTTTCTTCCCCCTGAAACAGGAGTGCTCCATCTTCACATTCCTCCACGAAAAAACTGAGATATGCAATACCATCATCTGCCGGACCGTCTGGCAGGATGTCTACAAACATCTGCTCTTTATCCGCTGCCGTGAGTGGTACTTTATCTTCTATCTGTGCGCCTTCCAGACCAATATCATATAACGTGCTGATAATAATGTCCTCTGCGGCTGTAATTGTCTTAATAGTAATTCTTTTCCATTTCATACCTGGCTCCCCCATCTGCGGCCATCGACCACTTCCAAATAACGAGTACTATGAGAAACAGGCTAGTTTCTATTGAAACCAGCCTGTAATGTTTTACGTTTCTTTGTATACTTTAATACTTTCCAAATCCAGCGTCAAGTGAAAAAATGCCTTTGTTTCTGATTGTATGACTCTTAATTTTTCCAAAAGCCCTTTTTCTTTTTATCATTCTTGTCGTTTTTATCATTATATGCTTTTGAATCCGATGCATTATTTCCTGCATTTTTTTCATTTTCCAGATTCTTCGCTGCATTTAAACTATCACCTGTCAACTCATCATACTGCTTTAACAGTTCTCTGGCTTCATGTGATAACTTATCCGGCACCTGAACCACTAAAGTAACATAGTGGTCGCCACGCACTTCTTTATTGCGAAGAGATGGAACGCCTTTTCCTTTTAACCGGATACGTGTATCTGTCTGTGTGCCCGCTTTAACATCATAGATAACCCTGCCGTCTACGGTATCAATTACAATTTCTCCACCTAATGCTGCTACTGGGAAAGATACCGGAACTGTGGAAAAGATATTGTATTCCTGACGCTGGAAAATCGGGTGACGCTGCACGATTACTTCTACGAGTAAATCACCGCGTGGTCCGCCATTGCTGCCCGGCTCTCCTTTATCCCTGATACGAACGCTCTGTCCATTGTCAATTCCTGCCGGTATGGATACCTGAATCTTCTTCCGGTTTGCAATATAACCACTTCCATGGCAATCCGGACATTTTTCTTTTACTATCTTGCCAGTACCACCACAGTCTGGACAGGTCTGCACATTACGAACGGTTCCAAAGAATGATTGCTGGGTAAATACCACCTGACCTTTGCCACCACATTTTGGACAGGTTTCCGGATTAGTCCCCGGCTTTGCACCTGTTCCATGGCAAGTGCCACAGGAATCCTTTAAAGTAAGCTCGATTTCTTTATCAACACCAAAAACCGCTTCTTCAAAAGTGATTCTTACACTAGCTCTGATATTCGCACCTTTCGCAGGACCATTATTCGGTCTTCTGGAGCTGCGCGCACCGCCACCAAAGAAGTCACCGAAAATATCTCCAAAGATATCTCCGAAATCTCCACCATTAAAATCAAATCCTCCACCGCCGTAGCCACCGCCACCATTCTCAAAAGCGGCATGACCAAATTGGTCATACTGGCGTTTTTTCTCAGGATCGCTCAAAATAGCATACGCTTCTGAAGCTTCTTTAAACTTTACCTCTGCCTCTTTATCCCCTGGGTTCATATCAGGATGGTATTTTTTGGCAAGTACTCTATATGCTTTTTTTATGCTAGCCTCATCCGCATTTTTATCAACGCCGAGAACTTCATAATAATCTCGTTTTTGTTCTGCCATTTCTTTTTCCTCTCAAAACACGCAGATAGGGGTCATGATGTCATGCCCCTTCCCGCGATATATATTTCCAGCTTCTGTTCACGCAGAGACTAAACTTCGCGGTAATCTCCGTCAACAACATCGTCTGCTGCTCCTGCGTCTGATGCGCCTGCATTCATGTCTGGGCCTGCCTGTGCGCCACCCATATCTGGACCTGCTGCTCCGCCTGCCTGCTCATACATTTTTGAGAAAAGACTCTGTGCACCAGTCATCAGTTTTTCCTGTGCTGCTTTCATTTCAGCTACCTGATCGTCTGTCATTTCTGCGTCTTTTGTTTTCTCTAAGATGTCTTTTAATGCCTGCAAATCAGCTTCTACTGCTGTTTTATCATTTGCATCAATCTTATCGCCTGCTTCTGTTAATGCTTTCTCTGTCTGGAATGCTAAAGAATCTGCTTCATTTCTGGCATCAATCGCTTCTTTCCGTTTCTTATCCTGTGCTTCAAATTCTGCTGCTTCCTTTACTGCTTTATCGATATCATCATCTGACATGCTGGAGCCTGCAGTAATGGTAATGTGTTGCTCTTTACCTGTTCCCATATCTTTTGCTGTTACATTTACGATACCGTTTGCATCAATATCAAAGGTAACTTCAATTTGAGGTACACCACGTCTTGCTGGTGGAATACCATCCAGTCTGAATTGTCCAAGTGATTTATTATCTTTGGCAAATTGTCTTTCGCCCTGAACAACATTGATGTCTACCGCTGTCTGATTATCTGCTGCTGTTGAGAAGATTTGGCTCTTCTTGGTAGGAATGGTTGTATTTCTTTCAATTAATCTGGTTGCTACACCACCCATTGTTTCAATGGATAAGGACAATGGAGTAACATCAAGAAGTAAGATTTCGCCTGCACCTGCATCACCTGCTAATTTTCCACCCTGAATAGAAGCACCAATCGCTACACATTCATCTGGATTCAATGTCTTGCTTGGTTCATGTCCGGTTAATTGTTTTACT
This sequence comes from Lachnospiraceae bacterium, assembly GCA_028692055.1. Lineage (GTDB taxonomy): Bacteria > Bacillota > Clostridia > Lachnospirales > Lachnospiraceae > SZUA-378. The sequence goes on from JAQUYA010000002.1 coordinate 68,394, forward strand.
TTATCCTGTACGGATGGCATACGTGAAGAACCACCAACTAATAATACTTTGCCAAGTTCGGAAGCAGAAATACCTGCATCCTTTAATGCATTTTGAACAGGTGTTGCTGTTCTTTCTACTAAATCATGTGTTAATTCATCAAATTTTGCGCGTGTCAGGTTCATATCAAAGTGCTTTGGACCTTCTGCTGTTGCTGTGATGAATGGTAAGTTAATGTTGGTAGTAGTTGCTGATGATAATTCCTTCTTTGCTTTCTCTGCTGCTTCTCTTAATCTCTGAAGTGCCATCTTATCATTCGATAAATCAACACCTTCCGTTTTCTTGAACTCAGCTAGCATATAGTCTGTAACCTTCTGGTCAAAGTCATCTCCACCAAGTCTGTTGTCACCACTGGTTGCAAGAACTTCGATAACACCATCGCCGATTTCGATAATAGATACATCAAAGGTACCACCACCTAAATCGTAAACCATAATTTTTTGTTCTTTTTCATTATCGAGTCCATAAGCTAAAGCTGCTGCTGTTGGCTCGTTGATAATACGTTTTACATCAAGGCCTGCGATTTTACCTGCATCTTTGGTTGCCTGTCTTTGTGCATCATTAAAGTAAGCTGGTACTGTAATAACTGCTTCTGTTACTTTTTCTCCTAAATAGCTTTCTGCATCTGCTTTCAATTTCTGAAGAATCATTGCAGAAATCTGTTGTGGAGAGTATTTCTTATCATCAATGGTTCTGCCATGTTCTGTACCCATATCTCTCTTTATTGAGGAGATTGTTTTTTCTGCATTTGTTACTGCCTGACGTTTTGCAGGTTCACCAACAAGTCTTTCACCTGTTTTTGTAAAAGCAACTACGGATGGTGTTGTTCTGGCGCCTTCTGTATTCGCTACAACGGTTGGTTTACCACCTTCCATTACTGCTACACAACTATTTGTTGTTCCTAAATCGATTCCAATTATTTTTCCCATAATTATGTCCTCCATGAATTTTTATTTTCTATTGTTGTTCCTATACTTATTGTACGACTGCTACCATACTATGTCTTACAACGGTCTCTCGGTAGAGATAACCTTTTAGCAATTCCTGCGCGACAATACCGGATTCATATTCTTCACTTTCCACCTGCATTACTGCATTATGATATTCCGGATCAAATTCGTTTCCAATTGCTTCAATTGGCTTCACGCCGATTTCATTCAACTGATCCATTAATTGCTTATATATCATGTTCATTCCTTCTGCGAACGCAGTTCCTTTTTCGTCTTCCGGAATGCTATTGATACCTCTTTCAAAATTGTCAACCACCGGTAATATCTTCTCAATAACACTTTTTGCACCGGTTTCAAACATCGCTGACTTTTCTTTATCTGTTCTTTTTCTGAAATTATCAAATTCTGCCATCTGACGTTTTACTTTGTCTTCCAGCTCCTCGACTTTTTCTTTCATTTTATCTTTTTCATGTTTCTTATCTGCTTTTGCTTTTTTCTTAGCTGCCTTGCTGTCTAATTCTACTTCTTCTGTTTCTTCTTCGATTTCTTCTGTAGCTTCCGCTTCTTGATTATCACATTCTTCTTCGAGAATTTCTTCTTCCTTCAATTCTTTTTCTAATTCTTCATTCATTTTTTGTATCTATCCTCCTTTTTCTCTCTACGTCTTCTTATATAATGAATCCAGTTGACTCATTAGGGATCTGAGGGTAGTTATGACTTTCTCATAATCCATTCTCTTCGGCCCGATAATACCAATTGTTCCCTTCATGCCTTCTTCCAATTCATAGGTTGCTGTTACGACACTGCAATCCTTCATGGTTGAAATAGGTGTTTCATTACCAATATATACCTGAATCCCTCTGCTCTCTTCATTTCCAAATGTGTCATGCACCAACTCTGTTAACTGTTGTTTCTCTTCCAGGGTGGTAATCAGTTCACTTGCCTTCTTATTATCACTGAGCTCCGGATATTTCAAAATGTTATTTGCACCACTGGTATAAATCTCCAAATCGTCATCCGATTTAATCGATTCTGCAACTGCATCAATGACATTACTTACAATGTCACTGTGAATACCTGCCTTTTGTTTTAAGGCTGCTATCATTCCCAAGTTGATTTCATCTATGGACAATCCATTTAAATGTGTATTTAATAGAATATTCAGCTTTAATAACGTATCATCATCCAGTTCATCTTCTACATCGAGCATATTGTTTTTAATAATGTTACCTTCTACCACAATAATAGCTACGATATGCTTTTCGTCCATTCTGGATAACTGAATAAATTTCAGTTTATTTCTCTGGTAGCGGGGTGATGATATCATGGTTGCATATTCGGTATTTGTTGCAAGCACCTTTGCAACCTGTTTCAGCAGATGGTCTACTTTATCTTCCTTTTCAAGAAGCATTTCTTTCATCTCTGTGACTTCACGTTCTTTCTCTTCCATCATCGTGTCTACATATAAACGATAACCTTTATCAGAGGGAATACGTCCTGCAGAAGTATAAGGCTGAACAATATATCCTAATTCTTCCAGATCAGACATCTCATTTCGAATCGTTGCGGAACTGAGATTCAAATCCGTAAATTTTGAAATCGTTCTGGACCCAACCGGTTCACCGGTTTCCAAGTAGTTCCGAATAATAGCCTGTAGTATCTTTACTTTTCTATCGTCCAGCTGCATCCACTTCACTTCCTTTCAGTTGTTAGCACTCGGTCGTCAAGAGTGCTAACATCTTCTTACCATAAATTATCACTCTCTTAATCTAATGTCAACACTATTTCTAAAAAATAATTCTTAAATAATAATAAACTTATGTTTAATGCAAGTAGAACCGTTGTATCCTGCGACATCATATCGCGATACAACGGTTCTACTTATATTATGTATTATGTAAATTTTCAATTCTGTTTTTCATTTCATGTTTTCTTATTCAGTAAAAGGTTCTAAATAGGGAAGTTGCCTAATGTTTGTCCATTAATTACATAATAGGCTTTTCCTTCTTCTGGTTTTACATATAAATCGATGGATTTCAAATCACTGACCTTTTTCTTATAATCGTATTTCCAAATGTCCTTAATGCTTTTAATTAGATCTTCTTTTGTGTATGTTTTTCCTGAAAATTCCAAGGTAATGTTTTCTTTGATTTCAACTTTTTTCGCTGCAGGTTTTGATGCTGCTTTTTTTGCAGGAGCCTTTTTCTCAGCTGTCTTTTTTGCTTCTGCCTCTTTTACTGCAGGTTTTGCTTCTGCCTTTGCAGGGGCTTCCTTTGACACTGGTACCACTGCTTTTACAGCTTCTTTTACTATAGGTGTTACTATCTTAGCTGTTTCCTTTACCACTGGTGCTGCTGCTTTAGCCGCCTCATTTACAACAGATGTTACTGTTTCCCCGACACTTGCTTTTACGGTTGGTACTGCTACTGTTTTTTTCTTTACATTTTTCATACTTGATGCTCCCTTCCTACAAATAAATCTACCCTTTTAACATTTTTATGCATATAAAATATACTGTATTTTTTAACAGACACGCATATCTATATGCGGAAAGTTTATTACTAATTTTAGTAATTGTCAACCTTTAAGATATGTTCCTCCTTATTTTCAACAAATTATAACTTTATTTTACATGGTTCACCATTGTGTATGAGATAGCACAAAGCATTCTATCTCTTAGTCCATTGGTTCTTCGATATTTCTTTCCAACGGTATTTTAATAGTAAAGATGCTGCCTTTACCAAGTTCACTCGTGAGGTTCATGCTGCCTCCATAGAATTCGACGATGTGTTTTACAATCGCCAGTCCAAGTCCAGTGCCGCCCATCTTCTTGCTCCTGCCCTTGTCCACACGGTAGAAACGTTCAAAGACACGTTCCGTGTCTTCTGTGGAAATGCCCATACCATCATCCTTTACAGTAACGACCATATTATCAGATAGTCTTCGCACATCCACCCATACGTTTCCGCCCGGCTGGTTATACTTTATGCCATTGCTGACCAGATTCATCACTAATTCACGTAGCTGTTTCGTACTTGCTTCTATAATAAGCGGCTCACATTCCTGATGAAGAGTGACCTGATATTCCGCGGCTATTGGCTCCAGTGATTCAAATATTTCAGTAATCATAGGGCTCATGCGAATCATGGAAAACGTGACTTCCGCTTCCTTTGTTTCCAGTCTTGAAATCATCAGAATATCATTAATCAGGCTTGTCATATTATCGGTTTCTTTTAAAATACGTGCAATGAAATCCTTCTTCATTGCTTCATCCTTTACAAATCCCTGGTCTAATAATTCTGCATAGCCTTTTACAGAAGTAATCGGTGTTTTTAACTCATGGGAAGCATTTGAGAAAAATTCCTGTCGAATCTTTTTCTCAAATTCGAGTTGATTCACATGCTCACGAATTTCTTCTGCCATTTTGGTCGTCGTGTCCGAAATAACATTTAATTCTTCGTACTTGTAATGTTTAAAATTAAAATCCAATTGATTGCTATTGGTCTTTTCCATTTGTTCGGATATTTCCCGCAAAGGATTCGTAATGGTATTAGTAAAGCGGAATGTCAATACCATTGAAATCAGAAAGGAAATACATACTCCGATTACTAAAAATGGAAAAATAGTCATCATATAATCCAGAATGCTGGTATATGGTACGGACATGCGAATAATGTAATGGCTGTTTTCTGATAACGCTGCCACGTAGAGCATGTTTTCCTGCAGTGTCTCGGAATATCGGGTTGCGTATCCATAACTGCTATGTAATGCCTTTTGTATCTCCTCACGCTCCAGATGATTCTGCAATGTTTTTACTGTTTCCGCCTCACTGTCAGCACAAACATTACCATCAATATCAATGATGGTAATTCTTGTCTTCTTATCCAGTGAAATCTCATGGAGTTTGGTAAGCTGTTCCTGTAAATCTACATCATAGTCAAAGGAATAATCAACTACATGCATGGTATTCAGCATATTGGATATATTGTTGTCCAACATGCGGTTTCCTATAAAATAGTATGTAATCATACTACTGATTCCAAGTGCTAATAATAATACACCTATGAATCGAAAAAGCAGTGCTCTTCTCATTCTAACAACCATGCCTTTCTCGCACTTTTCAAATCCTCGTATCTCTTCTATATTTCTTCTATGCTACCACAAAACGATACCCTACACTTCGTATCGTTTTGATATACGTACTTCCTTCTTCACCCAGCTTTTGTCTCAAAGTACGAATATGTATATCCAGTGTACGTGTTTCTATCTCTGCATTATAATCCCATAATTCGTCCAGAAGTTCTTCACGTTCAACCACTCTTGCTCTGTTTTCCATAAGATACATAAGCAGTTCATATTCCTTAAAGGTAAGTATCACGGGTTTGCCGTCCATATATACCTCACGCGTTGCCATATCTACACTCAGTTTGCCCAATTTCAAGACACCCTTTTTCGGTTCTTCCGGCACGGTATTGGCTCTCCGCAATAAGGAACGTATACGTGCGGTTAACTCTAATACTCCAAATGGTTTGGTAATATAATCGTCTGCACCTCCATCCAAACCGACAACCTTGTCATATTCTTTATCCTTTGCCGTCAGCACGATAAGTGGCATATTCCTGATATCATCCATCTCTCTTATCTTTCCGATAGCCGTAAGTCCATCGATTCCTGGCAGCATCAAATCAAACACTGCCAATGCCGGCTTTTCCTCCTGAATGCATTCCAGGGCTGTTTCTGCCGCTTCAAATGCCATTACCTCATAGCCATATCCCTCCAGCGCAATCTTTACCAGATTACGAATATTCTCATCATCTTCTATTACAAATATTCTCTGCTCCATATGCCTTCCTTCCTTATCTACTTTGTAACTATTCAGAACCCCATGCGCAAAATCGCTTCTTTGAAGCTTTCCTTTTGCTTATGTGGTTACTTCGCCAAATAAATTCATAAATCAGCTCATTTATGCAAGCATAATTCGCATATTTTTGAATTTACTTGGTTCTGAATAGTTACTTTATTATATTACTTCCCGCAGCTCCCTGAAAGTACTTCTTTTATATTTCGGTTGCAACATAACCGGCGATATTTACGGCATGGTCTGAAATACGTTCGAGATTGCTTAGGATGTCTAAGAAGATCACACCGCTTTCCGGGTCACATTTTCCTTTGGAGAGTCTCTGGATATGACGTTCCCGCATTTCATCCTCCATGGCGTCTACTTTTGCCTCAAATGCTTCTACCTGCTCACTTGCTTTTTTATCACCATCACGTCTTGCCTGTATGGATAATTCCAATGCATGGATCGTTTCTGTTGCAATATCCTCCAAATCCGTAATACCTCTTTTGGAAAATGAGATTTTATCTTTTCTACGTGTATCTGCCAATTGTGCGATGTTTTCACTATGGTCGCCTACGCGCTCCATATCACTAATGGTATAAAATAAGTTCTTAATAATCGAATGCTGCTTTTCGGTCAGGGATAGATTATCTACCTCTACCAGATAAGCGGTTAATATTTTTTCTAATTCATTAATTACCTTTTCTTTTGCATATACTTCGGTTGACATATCCTTATCCCCGGATTGCACCGCTTCTATCGAAAGCTTTGCGTTGGTAAGTGCAATTTCACCCATGTAAGACACTTCCTTAATGGCTGTTTCAATTGCAAAAGAAGGATTGGCAAGAATTCTCTTGTCTAGACGTCTTTTTACCTCTGTTGGAATGTCTTCTTTTACTTCTTCCTCATCCTTATCATCGCGAATAATAAGTCCTGATAATTTTACCAGTTGATTGGCAAATGGGAATAAACAAAGTGTATTTAATATATTAAATATGGTATGGAAAATAGAAATCTGTACCGTTGAAATATCTGCCGATGCCCATGCCTGATTAAGACGAAACAAAATAAACATAATCGTACCAAATAAAATGGCCCCAATCGTGTTAAAGAGTAAATGAATAATAGAAGCTCTCTTTGCATTTTTTCCAGTTCCTGCACTGGAAATCAATGCCGTCACACAGGTACCAATATTCTGTCCTAACGTAATAAAAACTGCCGACTGCCAGTTCACTACTCCATTTAACGCCAATGTCTGCAGGATACCAACTGATGCAGAGGAGCTTTGAATAACCGCTGTTACACCGGCACCTACGAGAATTGCAAGAATAGGGTTTCTACCTAATACACGGAATGCATCAACAAAAATCTGCGCATCGCGGTATGGTTTGATAGCATCTGACATATATGTAAGTCCAATAAAAAGTGCTCCAAAGCCAACTAATATTTCGCCTGTCTTTTTCTTTCCCTCTTTTTGGCTAAACAGCATCAAAAAAGCGCCAATACCAACTAGTACTGGTGCAAAAAACTCTGGTTTAAAGACACTTCCCAAATCATTCATGGATACAATCCACGCCGTAATTGTCGTACCGATATTCGCACCCATGATAACACCAACTGCCTGTGTCAATGTCAGCATGCCTGCATTTACAAAGCCTACTACCATAACCGTAGTGGCTGAACTGCTCTGAATAATTGCTGTAATAAGTGCTCCTACTGCAACTGCTATAAATCTGTTTTTTGTTAAAAAGCCCATTAGATTCTTGAGTTTTCCACCTGCGGACTTCTGTAATCCGTCTGCCATAATATGCATACCATATAAAAACAGCCCCAGTCCTCCAATAAAATGAAAAATCATTTCTAAGTCATCTTTGGTCATCCTTTGTTCCCACACCTTTCTCCATCTATCCCTCTGTCTTATTATCATCACAAAAAGACCTGCTACTCTTTTAGTGTAACAAGCCTATGTAAATTCTATTCACAGTGAAATGTAAAATCTATGTAAAATCTTTTATAGCAGTCTTACATTTTGGATGGAGCCGGTTTCACGGAAGATTTCCCATTCTGCGATATTAACTGCATGGTCACCAACCTTTTCTAAGTATTTTGCAATCATCATAACATCAATGCTTAAGTCTGCCGTAGTTTCCGATGCAATACTGTTTGATTCCTGTTGCTTTAATACATTGATTACGTCATTTTTTACTTTATTAAATAGTTCATCTACGATATCATCGGATTCAATGACTCTCCTTGCATGTTCAGAATCCTGATTGATAAAGGCTTCTACCGCACTGTGAACCATCTCCTTACTGGCTTCAATCATTGGTGGAATATGAGGAGAACACTCTAAGAGGTTCACTCCCTTCCAGCGCAGCATCAGTTCTGCAATATCCACTGCGTGGTCGCCAACCCTCTCTATATCTGTGACCACCTTCAGGGCTGCGGAAATCAGTCGTAAGTCACCTACAATAGGCTGCTGTCTTGTGATTAGTGAAAGGCACTGTGCTTCGATTGCACGCTCCATATCGTTGATAATTCTTTCATTTTTCACGAGTGCTTCCGTCATTCCTTCGTCCATATTTGTCATGGCATCAAATAAACGGTCAATGGATAATTCTACATTCTTGCCCATTTCTGCCAGACTCTTCTTTAAATTATTTAATTCCTGTTCAAAATTTACTCTAATTGGCATACCCGCTCCTTCTCTGCACAACTCCCCGTGCACCTGCTTTCATTCAATTACTTTTCTATTATATATAATAAATCATCCAAAACGTCCGGTAATATAATCTTCTGTACGTTTGTCCTGTGGTCTGGTGAAGATATTATTGGTGGCATCAAATTCTACCACCTCGCCTACGAGAAAAAAAGCCGTATAATCGGATACACGTGCTGCCTGCTGCATATTATGTGTTACAACAGCTACGGTGTATTTCTCTTTTAATTCCACCATCAGGTCTTCTATCTTGAGCGTGGAAATAGGGTCTAATGCAGAAGTAGGTTCATCCATTAATAGAATTTCCGGCTCTACTGCGAGCGCTCTAGCAATACAGATTCTCTGCTGTTGTCCACCAGATAATCCTAATGCGGATTTTTTCAAACGATCTTTTACTTCATTAAAAATAGCTGCACCCTGCAGGCTTTCCTCTACTATCTGGTCTAATTTAGCCTTTGATTTGATACCATGAATTCTGGGTCCATACGCAATATTATCATATATGCTCATCGGAAATGGATTCGGCTGTTGAAATACCATACCCACCTTTTTCCGTAAAAGAGTCGTATCTACCTTATCTCCATAAATATTTTCGCCGTCCAGTAAGACCTGACCTTCTATGCGTACATTTTCAATCAAATCATTCATTCGATTCAAAGTCTTAAGAAATGTAGACTTTCCGCAACCACTCGGTCCAATGAATGCCGTGATTGCTTTTTCATTTATCTTCATGCTGACATCTTTTAATGCATGATTATCCCCGTAAAACAAATTCAGTTTTTCAGTTATCAGCTTTGCCTTTTGCATACTGTCATCCAATTTTACTGCCATCTATTGTCCTTACCTTTCTATCTGTTCTTTCTGGTTTCTCCTATTGTTCTATGCCATCCATAATAGGGATGAGAGGCATTAGCCTTGACTCACGTCAAATTTCTTTGATAAATACTTGGTAAGCATATTAATCAGTAGGACAATTACCAATAGTACCAGTGCAATCCCAAAAGCCTCTCCATACTGTGCCTTTGACATGCATAAATACAGCTGTATCGTAAGCGTTCCGCCAGATTCCATAATCTTATTTAGGAATCCTATTCCCGCCTTTGGCAAGAGATATCCACTGCCTGCGGTAAAAAGCAATGCTGCTGATTCACCCACGATTCTGCCTACTGCAAGAATAACTCCTGTAATGATGCCAGGCATCGCTGAGGGTAATAGAATCGTACGAATCATATACCATTTTGTAGCTCCCATTCCAAGAGCTCCGCTTCTGTAGGACTCCGGCACTGTCTTAAGTGCCTCCTGTGTATTTCTGGTAATCAGTGGAAGAACCATAAGGGTCAGGGTAAATGAACCTGTTAAAATAGAATAACCAAACCCGCATACATTTCCAAAAAATACCATTCCAAACAAACCAAATATAATCGAAGGAATACCGGATAATACTTCTGTTGTAAATTCAATTATAGAAACCACCTTACCCGGTTTTGCATATTCATTCAGATAGATGGCTGCGCCTACTCCTATTGGTGTGGCAAATAATAAGGTAATGAAAATAATATATAAGGTATTTACAATATTTCCGGCAATACCAAAGGTTCCTTTTATCGTACTTGGAACAGTTGTCAGAAAGCTTAGATTTACATTGCTGATACCTCTTACAAACACATATCCCATAATACCAACAAGCAGTAGAATGGATATGGCTGCACTGCCATAGATAACAGCATATAGAATATTGTCTGACACTCGTGTTTTTTTCCCTATTATGCTATTATTCATGCTCTTTACCTCCATTTTTCAGCACTGTATTCAACGTAATGTTAATCAGCATAATGAATACAAATAATACTAAACCAATCGTAAATAACACTTGTCTATGGGTATCAGATGCATATCCCATTTCACTTACAATTGCAGTGGTAAGGAAGCGCACGGAATTAAATGGTAATGGAAGGTTTACAGAGCTTCCGGATACTAATGTGATTGCCATCGCTTCGCCGATTGCCCTACCAACCCCTAATACAACTGCGGTAACAATACCTGATTTTGCCGCCGGAATAATTACTTTGAAAATCGTCTGTATGTAGGATGCCCCCAAAGCCAGTGAAGCGGATTTCAAGTGAGGTGGTACTGCTTTGATGGCTGATTCACTGATATTGATAACGGTGGGTAAAATCATAATTGCCAATACGATAACCGCAGATATCAGATTGGCACCACCTGTAAACTGATGGGTCTGTGAATCTTTAAAAATAGCTGTTTCTATGCGGTACATAATAGGATTTAAAATCAGAATTCCAAGCAATCCATAGATAACTGATGGAATACCAGCCAGTAATTCCACTGCCGGCTTTACAATCGCCGCTAATCTTTTTGGTGCAACCTCTGCCAGAAAGATGGCGGTCATAAGTGCGATTGGAACTCCGATTAAAATTGCAAGAAAGGTTCCCACGATAGAAGTTAATATGACAAACAGGATACCAAACTGCGGATTCTCTGCAGTTGGTTTCCAAACACTATGAAATAAAATATCCGTGATACCAACCTTTGCCAATGCGGGTGTACCATTTACAAACATATAAATCGTAATAGATGCTACAGCGCATATTGCAAAGCAAGCACATATCGTAAAAATGATATGTGCAGCTTTTTCAATAACTGATTTTGTTTTATGACTACCTATTATGGAAAATGTTTCTTTTTCGTCCATCTTAATAACCATGCCTTTTCTCTCAGACTGCACTCTTGTGACTGCGGCTTTTCGCCGCTTGAAAATCAATTGTTGAATATCTATTAGTCGACTGTGATTAAGCCAACACCTTTGATTAATGCTTTTCCTTCATCAGATGCAAGGTAATCAAACATTGCCTGTACTGCTTCGCTTTGTTCTGAAATCTCACCCTGTGTCGCCATTACGAATGGTCTGCTTAATAAGTAATCGCCAGCTTTGATATTTTCTTCGGTTGGTTCTACATCATCAACGGAAAGCTCTGATACAGTATCATCTACAACATCCAAAGATACATATCCAATTGCACCTGGTGTAGATGCTACTTTCGCCATTACAGCTCCTGTGCTGTCAAGTTCATTTGCATATGCACAGGCATCTTTAATGTCAAGGATTTCTTCGAATGCATCTCTTGTACCTGAACCCGCTTCTCTACCTACTACTACGATTGCCTGATCATCTCCGCCTACATCTTTCCAGTTCTTTGTTTCCCCTTTGTAAATGCTGGTCAACTGGTCTTTTGTTAAGTTTTTAGCTGTATTTGCTGCGTCTGAAACAACTGCAATTCCGTCTATTGCTACGATATTTTCAACTGTACCAGATTCTTTTTCGGTATCTTTTAAGCTTCTGGAAGAATTTCCGATGTCAACGCTTCCTGCTGCCAATGCTTCCAATCCTGCGGAAGAACCTGTAAATTCTGCTGTTACGGTTACGCCTGGATATTTTGCCATAAAGCTTTCTGAAAGTGCGGTTGCTAATTTTTCCATTGAGGTAGAACCTGCCATGGAAATGCTTCCGGATAAGTCTGCTGTGGTATCTGCTGCAGGAGCTTCTGTCGTATCTGCTGCCGAAGCTTCTGTGTCAGTTGCTGCTGTATCTGCTACAGCTTCTGTTGCTGTTGCATCTGCTGCCGGAGCTTCTGTGGTAGCTGTGCTTCCACAACCTGCCAGGCTTCCCATTACCAATACTGCTGTTGCAAGTAATGCTACTACTTTTGTCATTCTGTTTTTCATAATTTTTGATTCCTCTGCTTTCTTTTTCA
>JAQUYA010000147.1 GCA_028692055.1 Lachnospiraceae bacterium
TTTTTAGATGGTATCGCCTCTGCGGATATAACCGGGTTTATCGGAAGGAGATATCACCTTTTTTATTTTAGTAATTCTGGCTCGTTTATCAACGACCTGATTTTCAACATCAGCATTTTCACCAATGATGACGTCTGCTAAGATGATGCTATTCTTAACTACAGCCCCTTTTTTAATAATAACACCACGTCCGATGACAGAATTTTCTACGGTTCCTTCAATAAGACAACCATTGGAAACAATAGAATTTTTCACATGGGCATTCTCAAAGTACTGCGTGGGGCAGGAATCGTTGGTCTTCGTATAGATTGGCCAGCCATCATGGAAAAGTTCTGTGGCATGCGAAAAGTCAATTAAGGACATATTGGCATCATAGTAGCTCTGAAAATCGGTAATCGGTGCAAAGAATCCACGATGCGCGTAACCTCTGATGTCCTTATCAAAACAGGCATCATTAACAATATCTGCAAGTGTGTACATGGAAGAAGCCTTTTGCGCTTTCTGTACTAACTCAATAAAGAATTCCGTTTTCATTACATAGGTATCCATAAAGATATTACGGTTTTTGGAAGTTCCGTTATTTGCAGCTATGGACAGAACTCCTTTTTGCCGATTCAGGTTTAGCGTATCACAAGCCAGATATGCATTTCTTGCATTGTCAACGGCATGATAAGCGAGCGTAATATCGGCACCACTTTCTACATGGGTATGTATCAGTTCAGAGTAATTCATTGTATATACCATATAAGCGGGAGCAATTACCACATAGGGATGATGCATTTGCTCAATAAATTCCATATTCTCGGTATAGGCAGCGATATCTGTGTTGTAATTACTATGAGCGTCGGTATTAGAGGAATAGAGAATCTGCAGACGTCCACGTTTGGAATTAATATTATAATGACGTCCGGTACCCAGATGATCTGTCAGGGAACGAGGATTATTGCCGATATACATATGGATTCTCTCAATATCACTGTTGCTCATATTGGAAATAGGAAAATCAACGACACGATATCTGCCCATAAAGGAAAATGCTCCAATGGGACGATAATCTTCCAAGCCATCTACCTGGATTCGTTTTCCAGAAGAATTTATAATACCAAATGCTTTATACATAGGATTCCACCCCCTTCACACGTTTGGCAACCAGTTCAATGGTTTCACTATGTGCATTACCTACAACTGCCTGTTTCCCGATACGTATATTATCTGCTACAAGAGCACGATTTACAACAGCACCCGCTTCAACAATGGAGCCTGGCATTAAGACACTGTCGATTACTTTAGCACCGGACTCTACATGGGCACCGGTAAAAAGAACCGAGTTTTTAACTTCTCCATCGATATAGCAGCCCTGTGTAATAAAAGCGCGGCTGATGTCTGCGTGAGGACCCAGATACTGTGGAAGGGTAGTAACGTCTTCTGTATAAATCTTCCAGGTGGGGTCATTAAGGTCCAGTTCGTTGTCACTGTCAAGAAGATCCATATTTGCTTCCCACAGAGAATCAATGGTACCTACGTCTTTCCAATAGCCTTTGAATTTGTAGGCGTATAATACTTTCTTATCCTGCAATAGATTTGGAATAATATCTTTTCCAAAGTCATGGTTAGATTCTGGGTTTTTCATATCTATAATCAGCATTTTACGCAATAGTTTCCAATTAAATATATAGATGCCCATAGAAGCAAGATTACTCTTAGGATGCTCAGGTTTTTCTTCGAATTCAATAATACGTCCGGATTCGTCCGTATTCATGATTCCAAATCGGCAGGCTTCTTTTTTAGGAACGCCAATAACAGCGATGGTTGCGTCAGCATTGTTATTCTTATGTTCCAAAAGCATCTTGGCATAATTCATCTTATAGATATGGTCACCGGATAAAACCAGTACACATTCCGGTGCGTAAGAATCTATAAAATCAATATTCTGGGAGATCGCATCTGCGGTTCCTCGATATACATTCAGATTGGCATCCGCTTTTTCTCTAGGAGGCAGTACAAATACACCACTGTCTTTTGCGTCGAGTCCCCAGCGACGTCCTGCTGCTACATAACTGTTTAGTAATACGGATTCATATTGGGTAAGAACACCAACCACATCGATTCCACTATTGGCACAATTACTCAGAGGAAAATCAATAATACGATATTTCCCACCATATGAAACGGCTGGTTTAGCCATTTTATTTGTCAAATCAAAAAGACGTGAACCACGTCCGCCAGCTAAAATCATTGCAAGCATAGTATTTTGTTTCATGGAATACTCCTTTCTTTTGTGTATCATATACATATTATACTATAAATTTAGTGAATATTCCATGCTAATTGTCTGAAATTGCATACAAATTTTTATGGAAATATAAACAAATCAGGAGATATATTTGAGGTATGTCAGACATCAATTAGGGCGGTGGCTAAGCAGTTTTTTTATAAAGCTATCGATACCATTACTTGTTTTACTGTCATAGATACAGTTTTTGGTAAGGATAATATTGTCGGTGATAATGTTATCGACATTTAAGTCAATCATTCGGTCAATATTGGCTTTTTTGTTAACGGTCCACACATAGACCTGCTTTCCGGCATTGTGAATGCGGGTTATCAGAGATTTGCTTGCAAAGCTTGCATCGATACTAAAGGCATCAGCGTCGGAAAGGTGTGTAATATTACCGTAAGCCACACTGCATACGTATACGGTAAAAATATCAGGATTATATGCTTTTACATTTTCCAGAGCATGATAGGTCTGCGAAGTAACGACGCAATCATTTTGAAGGTTTTGTTCCAAAATAAGGTCTACGACCTTTTCTTCCAGATTGTTTTCGTGACCGGTGGGCTTCAATTCAATATTTAGCCGGATATTTTGTTCCTTTGCAAAAGCAAGGACATCGGATAATAAGGGAATGCGCTGGCCAGCAAACTTTGGATGAAACCAGCTTCCACAGTCTAAGCCTTTTATCTCATCATAGGTAACGGTCCAGACAGCCCTGTTGATACCGGTGGTTCTACGCAGATTGGCATCATGCATGACAATAATCTGTCCATCTTTTGTTTCCTGTACATCCAATTCAATCCAATCGGCACCCAGTTCAACTGCACCTTCAAAAGCAGACATGCTGTTTTCTGGATAGAGAGCGGAAGCCCCTCTGTGCGCGGATACCTCGGTAGTATGCAGCATTTCCACATTAAAATTAATCTGACCGGTGGCAAGCAGAAAAATATAAATAATACAAAAAACAGAGGAAATAAGAAAAGCGAAGAATTCCACTCTTTTTTGATATTTTAGAATCCGCGGACGCATCTTGTAATCATAACGCGGGTTTCTGACAATCGGTTCTCCGATTTCCTCTTTAAAACGATAAAAAGAAATGCTAATAAAGCCATAACAGATAGGAGTAGACAAAGCAATAGCAACCAGAAGTAGTACGATTAAGATAGTGATACAGCTTGAGAGGACAAAGGAACGCAGTAAACTTCCGGATAGCGCCAGCTGACCGAGCATAGTAAAGAGCAGAAGGGAAAGCTGAGTTTCCAACTTGAAGGCAAGGGCACTTATAAATTCAAATAAAATAAAACAAAAGGCCATGTAAAAGAAATGTTTTTTTAAAAGCTTTGCACTTTTCCGGCAGGCAGCAGCAAAGGAACAATGCTCCAACACGAAGTAATGAATATTATAAATCCATCGAATGATAAGAAAAACGATAAGCATAACACCGACTATAAAACCAGCGGTATAGTACCAGTGGTTGTGCAGTTCTTCCTTTATAAAGCTTGGAATGGTAATCATGCTGAGATAGCTGGAGGCAACGCCAATATTCATAAATGGTAGCAGAAAAAGGACAAAGAGAGCAATTGAAAAATTGAATCCCTGAAAAAGCTTTTTGGCACTATGAAAAGAGTAGATAAAAATACTTAAAAAATCTACCTGCTTCTGCTGGTAGGACTGGTCAAAAATATAGATGATGGCACTAATATCAAAAAGTGTATAAAAAGTAAGGCTAAAGAGAATAAACAATAGCATCAGCAGCGTAAAAGGGTGCAGCAAATAAGAACAAAGATTGTCTGCGGTAAGATAAGTGTAGCCGGTTACACGCATAGAAATATCAAAGCAGCCAATCATAAGTGGCAAGAGAACAGCGGTAGAAACTACTTTGTAAAATAGTTCAAATGCGACAAGCTGGCGCCAGTTTTTTCTTAATAATTTTAATAATCCAAGG